>JAVEUY010000458.1:0-2572 GCA_034005315.1 Ignavibacteriaceae bacterium
TAATCTTTGGCAAACGTATTAAATATACCGCTTAGATTTTTTTCACCGCTCAGATAATTCCGTAAAGCATCTGACAAAGCAAAATCTGTAACACACGGTAAATGTGAATCTGGTTTAATGCCAAACTTATTTTTCTCCTGATAAGCTGCTAAAAAAGCCGGCTCTCCAGTCCAGATTTCTCCGACAATATTTAATGTGGGATATTCTTCAAAAATTTCTTTTGCCCAGTCACTCATTGCGAATTGATTACAGTATGGATAAGTGTCTTCTCTTATCCCATCAATACCGGAATATTCTATCCACCAGATTGTGTTTTGTGTAAGATATTTTTTTAAATAAGAATTTGCCTGATTCAAATCCGGCATGTAGTCTTCAAACCAACCATTCCAGGTTTGATTTACTGCTTCATCCGGACTGTAATAATCCGGGAATGTCATTTTATTATGATTTGCCGGAAGATGATTTTCAACGGTTCCATTTATCCAGTCACTGAACGGAAGATCATTCATCCACCAATGATTTATTCCGATATGATTTGAAACGTGATCCATAATGATTTTCAAACCGTTATCGTGTGCTTTATCAACTAGTTCTTTGTAAAGTTTATTAGTTCCAAACCGCTGATCAATTTTGTAAAGATCAGTTGCAGCATAACCGTGATAACTCATCCACATATTATTTTCAAGCATCGGAGTTATCCAGACTGCAGTAACACCAAGTTCTTTAAGATACTCCAGCTTGGAAATTATACCTTCTATATCGCCGCCTTTTCTTCCATCCAAATCGTTAGAAGTAAATTGATCTAAACTATCACCTATCTTATTATTATCCGGATTACCATCACAGAATCTATCCGCCATTATCAGGTACATTATATCATTTTTATTAAACCCCTGATATTTATTTTCAGAATCGGCACGAAGCAAAACAGGATATTTAATTACAGTATCTTGTTCGCCTTTGCTAAATCCAATTTCAAAATTGTAATTGGATTCCAAATTATCAGGAATAAACATATCAATAAAAATATAATTTGGATTTTCAGCTTTGTGAACATTAATTATTTCAATTGGACCGTGCTGCGGGTAAATTTCAACATCAGATAGATTTTTACCATAAACTAATATCTGTACTGTATCGTGTTTCATTCCAGCCCACCAGTTTGGCGGTTCAATTCTCTCAATTGAAAATTGTTGAGGTAAAATTGATGAGAATAAAATTATAAATAATAACAGAATTTGATTCTTCATTTTAGCTTTGAATTATTGACTGCAAAAATACTTATTTATTAATTGCCTTTATAACAAATTAATAGCAGCTTTTCAGGCTTTGATAATGTTCTTAAAATCATCCTTTTAATATTCTTGCATTTTAATACATTTAGTTTGATTTTTGTTTTCCGTTTTTAAAGAAAATGAAACAACAGGAAGAAGAGAAAAATATTGCTGTTAATCGCAAAGCAAGACACGAATATGCGATTTTACAAACATTTGAAGCAGGAATTGTATTAGTCGGCACTGAAGTAAAATCTTTGCGCGAAGGTAAAGCAAATCTTGTAGATAGTTATGCACTGATAAAAAATAATGAAGTCTGGCTTTTAAGTTTACATATTAGCGAGTATAAACAAGGGAACATCAATAATCACATACCTACACGTGATAGAAAATTATTGATGAACAGATCTGAAATACGAAAACTAATCGGTAAGACAAAAGAGAAAGGACTGACTCTGATTCCATTAAGATTATATTTTAAAAGCGGCAGAGTTAAAGTTGAATTAGCTCTTGCCAAAGGTAAAAAGGTTTATGATAAACGACACGATATTGCCAAAAAGGATTTTCAAAGAGATCAGGAAAGAAAAATTAAATATTAAAATTACACGAATGAATGATTGCATATATACATGCAACCATGCATCCATGCAATCATGCTGTCTTATATGACTGCATCAGATAAAATAAATTACATAAAAGATTGAGAGCAATTATTAATGATTAAATTTCCATCGTTAAATGAGCAAATGGATATTATAAAAAGGGGTTCGGTTGAATTAATCCCTGAAGATGAACTCGTAAAAAAACTTGAGAAATCATTAAAGACAAACAAACCTTTAAATGTTAAACTTGGCTGCGACCCAAGCAGACCTGATTTACATATTGGTCATTCAGTAGTTATCAGAAAACTTGCTCAATTTCAATCTCTCGGTCATCAGGCAATTTTAATTGTTGGTGATTTTACCGGAATGATAGGTGATCCATCAGGAAGAAATGTAACACGCCCTGCACTTTCTCTTGAACAGACAAGAATAAACGGAGAAAGTTATTTTGAACAAGCTTCAAAAATTCTGGATAAAGAGAAAACTAAAATTGTTTATAACTCTGATTGGCTCGGTAAAATGTCTTTTGAAGATGTAATTAAATTATCTTCAAAATATACTGTTGCCAGTATGATTGAACGTGATGATTTTACAAAAAGATTCAAAGCTGGTGAACCAATAAGTATTCACGAGTTATTATATCCGCTTGCTCAAGCAATGGATTCTGTAGCAATACAAAGCGATGTAGAACTTGGC
>JAVEUY010000459.1:0-2571 GCA_034005315.1 Ignavibacteriaceae bacterium
TTTTGGTATATGCATATCTTCAAAACTTAAAGCATTTGTTACACTGCCCCTTATTCCCATTTTCTTTTCCGGTGGTCCTGCTTTAAAACCCGGAGTGTTTGTTTCCACATAAAACAAAGAAATTCCCTTTTCAGTTCTTGCAAACAGAGAAATAACATCGGCGATACCCCCGTTTGTTATCCATAATTTTTCGCCATTAATTATCCATTCATCTCCGTTCATTTCAGCCTTTGTCTTCAGATGAAACGAATCAGAACCAGCCTGTGCTTCGGTTAGACCGAATGCTGCAATTTTTTCTCCGGATGCCAAAGGAGGTATATATTTTTTTCTTTGTTCTTCATCCGCTCCATTAAAAATAGCATTTGTTCCGATTGACTGATGTGCCCCAATAAAAGTTGCAGTACTCATACAACCCCGGGCAATTTCTTCCTGCATTAAACAATAACCAACTTCTCCAAAACCGCCACCGCCATATTCTTCGGGAAAGGATACTCCTAAAAATCCAAGCTCAGCCATTTTTTGAATTAATTCTTTAGGGATATATCCTTCTTCATCAATTTTAGCTGCTATTGGTTTAATCTCGTTAATGGTAAATTCCCGAACCATTTCTCGGAGCATATTCTGCTCATCGGTAAACTTAAATTCAAACATAGAAAAGATGCCTGCTTTTTTTGTCGATTGTTATTGTCAAATAATATTCCATTTAGAATGGCTCGATATTGCTTCAAATATCAACGAAAACAAACCGCAAAATCCATCTGCTTTTCATATCAAAGAAGCAGTATAAAAGATGTTCTTAATTGTGAGAAGGAATTAAATAATCCATTGAACCTTATTCTGTTTTCATACACTTTCAGCAGCTCAGGAGAATCTCTGTGCTTCCGCAAAAAGCCAACCCGTATAAAGTATTTGCGTTTTGACATTATTTCACAAACAGAGGTATTGGGTTATTTGTTCTGCTTGTTTTATGAAATTAATAATTATGAATATGTTTATAGCTATCAATGGTGTTCTGTTTTATTTTTTTGCACCAACAATATAAAAGTTAATTGATGTTTTAAAAACTGTATTTGGGTTATTGTTTATCTGTGTTTTTATTTTTTCAATTCCATTTTCATATTCTTGTTCTGATAGATTTGCAAGCTGAGAACTATGATTTTTTATCAAAAACGGATCATTGAATACTTCATCTCCAATTCGTTCGTTAAAAACTTTTTCTGCTATACTTAGATTAATTTCATTAAAACCAGCTTCATTCAAAAATGTATTAATTAAATCTACCGAAACGAATCTCATTAAATCATTCTTATATACATTTTCAAAATAATCATAAACATACCATTCATTATCTATATGCGGATCAACCCCAAACACAGCAATCGTTCCGTTTTGTTTCAATGTTCTTTTACATTCAGCAATAAACTTCTTCTTATCCGGAAAATGATGAATTGCATTAACACAAAAAATTAAATCAACAGAATCACTTTTTAACGGAATGCTGCAGGCATCTGCATTAATTATTTGAGCATTTGAATCTTCCTTCTTAAAAATTTTCAACATCTCTTTGGAATAATCCAAACCAAACACTTTAAGATTTAATTCTTTGAAAGATTTTATCCACTTCCCTGTTCCGCATCCGGCTTCCAGAACTGCTTTGTATTCGTTCTTTATGATTATTTGTTCCAATAACTTTTCAATATTGGGTAAATAATCTTCTTTATATCGATTGTTGTATGTTTGGGCAATTATAGAGTAGTCGGTCTTCTGCATTTGATGCTTCCTTAAAAAAATTCGTGTTAAGCTGTTAGTAAAAATACAACATTCGGAGCTGATAAGAATTTTAAGCGGTAAAATATTTTATTTTATTGATTTATATATTAACAAATCTTCAGTTTTGTCTAACAAGACAGGTTGTTATTGCGTTTGTATAGATTATTATAAAAAGGAAGAAGTTACCTGAGAACTTACTAAAAATTGCCTGTTTAAGGAAATATTTTTAATATTTGCAAAAATAATCTCAGGCATTATTCTTGGGATTATTTATTTTTTGTAAAGTTTTATGTTGATAAATATTTTTTTAGTTATCATATTAATTAGTAACAGTTAAACAAATTATAGGATACAATAATTTCCATTTTATGAATATAACTTCTATTGGAGAGATACTATTTGATATCTACCCTAGCCACAAGAAGCTTGGCGGCGCCCCGCTTAATTTTATTTACCATATAAAAAAACTAACCGATAGCGGAAATATTATCAGCCGCGTTGGTAAGGATGTTTTAGGTAATAAAGCAGCAAGTGAATTAAAGCTTGCTCAAATTTCACTTGACTATATTCAACAAGACAATCTTCGTTCTACCGGCAAAGCAAATGTTCAGCTTAATCAAGATGGTGAGCCTAAGTTTAATATAGATTCTGATTCAGCTTTCGATTACATAGAACTTAATGAAGAAAATGAAAATCTGATAAACTCGGAAACTGATTGTCTTTATTTTGGAACGCTTGCACAACGGTCTGAAATTTCCAGAAATACTATTCAATCTCTGTTTAACAGAGGAGTGAAATATT
>JAVEUY010000045.1:0-11589 GCA_034005315.1 Ignavibacteriaceae bacterium
TATCAAGTTCTGCTTCCACAACAACACCGCGGGCAAGTCTGTCCGGATTAGCTTTAAGATCAAGTAATTCTGCTTCGAGAAGAATTTTTTCAAATAGTAAGTCAACATTCAATCCTGTTTTTGCTGAAAGCTGTACACACTGATATTTACCGCCCCAGTCTTCAACAAGTACATTTCTATCAGCCAGCTGCTGTTTAATTCTATCCGGGTTAGCGCTTGGTTTATCAATTTTATTAATAGCAATAATAATCGGTACACCAGCAGCCTGTGCGTGATTCAAAGCTTCGACAGTTTGCGGCATCACTGCATCATCAGCCGCAATAACAAGTATAACTATATCCGTTAATTGTGCACCTCTTGCACGCATTGCAGTAAATGCTTCGTGACCTGGTGTATCAAGAAATGTTATTTGTTTTCCGCCTCCAATATCAACTCTATATGCTCCGATGTGCTGGGTTATTCCTCCTGATTCACCTGCAACTACATTAGTTCTTCTTATATAATCAAGCAAAGACGTTTTGCCATGATCAACATGACCCATAATTGTTACAACCGGCGGGCGTGGTTGAAGATATTCTTCATCATCTTCAATATCTTTTAATACTTCTGCAGTATATTCTTTTTGAAATTCAACTTCAAATCCAAATTCATCAGCAACTAGTGTAATTGTTTCAACATCAAGCCTTTGATTAATAGAAACCATTAGTCCGAGACCAATACATTTAGAAATAACTTCGCCAACTGGCACTTCCATTAAGTTTGCCAGCTCACTAACGGCAATAAACTCGTTTACTCTAAGAACTTTTGAATCAAGATATTTTTGCTCCTGCATTCTTTCTTCTTCAGCTTCTCTTTCTTTCCTTTTTTTCTTTCTTACAGCAGCTCTGTTAGTAAGAACAGTGTCATCCATACTAAGCATAGTTTGTTTGATTGCTGCTTTTACATCCTTTTCATCAATTTCAAACTTTTTAACACGCTTTTTCTTTTTAGTAACACTTACATCTTCGACAGGAGTTTCTGTTCCGGTTTTCTTTTTTGTCTTAGGTCGTTTCTTTTTCTTTACTGTTTCGGATGCAGATTCCTGAGTTTGCTTTTTTTGTTCTTCAGAAACCTGAGGTGGTTGTTTGCCTTGTTTAACTACTTGTTTTTTATCTTCGCTCAGATCGATTTTACCGACAACTTTTAAACCGCGTTTTCTACCTGCCTCAATATTTGCAGGGGATTTAAATCGCTCTGTTACAGCAGTATTCACTAAAACCTGTTTATCTTTTACTTCTTCTACCGGCGGTTCCGGTTTAACAACTTCTAATGGTTTATCCTCAATAACTTCGGCTGGCTCAACAGCTTCAATAACTGGTTCAACTGTTTCTTCAACTATAACATCTGTTATTACAATGTCTTTCTCTTCAACAGGAGCAGGAACTTCCTCTTCAACCTTAATGATCTTTTCTTCCTTTTCAACTTTATCAGCACGCTTTTTCTGAAACTCTGCAATTTTTTTATAATGCTGTTCAGCTTTTTCAATATCTTTTTTAAAGTACGCATTTATCTCACTAATCATTTCTTCTGTCAAAGTTGATTGATGAGATTTGATTTCGTATCCCTTATTTTTCAGAAATTCAATTAGATTCTCCGATGAGAGATTTATCTCAGCAGCGTATTTATATAATCTTATTTTAGGAGCTTTTGTTTCAGACATTTAACAGTTACCTTATTTTGGGCTATTCTTCTTCCTCAAACTGAGATTTAATTAATTCTAATATCTCTTCTATCTTTTCGTCATCAAACTCTTCGATTTCTTTTAATTTTTCGGGACCGGCAGTTAATACTTCAATAGCTGTATCATATCTGTGATTGATCAGAATTTCATAAACATCAGCACCAAGTTCTTCTTTAAGATCGATTAGTTCAATATCTTCTTCATATTCTTCAAATGGTTTTTCTTCGCGCAGTATTTCAATATCATAACCGGTAAGCTTCATAGCAAGACGTATATTAACACCATTTCTTCCGACAATCAGAGAAACCTGATCGCTATCAGCAGTAACAATTGCTTTTTTCTCATCTTCATAAAGTTCAATCTTTTTAAGCTTGGCAGGTGCCAAAGCTTTTTGAATAAAAACAATCGGATCATCAGAATAGCTGACAACATCTATATTTTCATTATTCAACTCACGAACAATTGCATGAATTCTTACACCTTTCATTCCAACACAAGCACCAACTGCGTCTATTCTTTGGTCCTGAGATTCAACTGCGATTTTAGCTCTTTCACCCGGTTCACGGGCAATTGATTTTATCTCAATTATTCCGTCATAAATTTCGGGAATTTCAATTTCAAATAATCTTCTTAAGAACATATTATCCGCTCTTGAGATTACTATTACCGGACCACTGTTGCCTTTTTTAACTTCCTTAACAATGGCTCTTATCGTTTCTCCTTTTTTATATTTTTCAAAAGGTATCTGCTCATTTCTCGGAAGCATCAATTCGTTTTTATTATGGTTAACAAGAATATCATTTTTTCTTATCTGATAAATATCTCCGACAACAATTTCACCGAGCAGTTCGTTGTACTCATTATAAATTATTTCTTTTTCTAATTCACGTATTTTTTGATTCAGGCTTTGTTTAGCAAGAACAACAAGTCTTCTGCCAAGTGAGTTAAGTTCAATTTTCTCAACATATTCTTCACCAACTTCAAGATCATCTTCATTTCCCCTTTTATTTACTTCATTAATACTTATCTGTGTATTAGGATTTTCCACAACATCAACTATTTCGCGCTCGAGAAAAATTTCTATATCACCACGATCCATATTTACAACAACATCAAACAGTGCTTCATCCCCGAATTTTTTTCTTACAAGCAAACCAAAAATTTCCTCGAGAATTCCGCCGAGTACGTCTCTGTCAATGCCTTTTTCTTTTACCATCTGGGCAAAAGATTCGACAATCTCACTATTCATTTATTATCTCCTCTTACTAAGAAAAACTAATTAATACTTTTGCTTTAATAATCTGATTAAACTTAATTAAAATACTTTTTTCTTTTAACTGAAAAGTTAATTCGTCTCTTTCAACTGAGATTAACTTTCCGGTAAACTTTGTTTCTGATTCTGCTGAATTGTAAATCACTTCAAAATTTCTATTGATGTGTTTAGGGTATTGTTTCAAAAATTTTAATGGTCGGTCAACTCCGGGTGAAGATACTTCCAGCCTGTAAGATTCTTTTAACAGGTTTTCTGATTCAATAATTTCATTAAGCTTACGACTCATCTCTGCAAGATCATCAGCACTTACATTTTTTTCAGCATCGACAAAAACTTCAATAATTCTTTTTCTGTTATCCCCCCTAAAAACAACATCAATTAAAAAATATCCGAGTTTTTCAGCTAAATCGTTCGAAATTTTAATAATATTTTCTTTAATCTTATCCATACCAACAAAAAACGCCCTCAACGGGGCGAATCAGCAGGCGAAAAATAGGATTAATTATCTTTACAAACAAGATAATTAAAACCCAAAGTTTCCTTTTAATTAGTTAAAATGCGGGTTTCTAAGCAGAAACTAAACTTTTCTGGTAATCTGGATATTTAGCTGAACAAATTTTTTTAATAGAAATCGTGTATATTCTTTCAAAATAAATTATCTTTAGATAAAAGTTATTGATGAAATTTAGCTATCCGGAAAGATTTTTATGAACTATTTCAAAACCATTTTAGTAATTTTTTTATTCCTGCAGAGTAAGCAATTCTCTCAAAACAATCCTTTGCCCTTTGGCAGAACAACTTTATTTGCCGGCTCAGGACTCTGTGAAGTTTGTCATTCAAGTGACGGTACTGTTTTAACAGTAAACGGAATTGATGTTTCTTCAATAACTTACTGGCGCTCAACAATGATGGCAAATTCAAGTAAAGATCCTTTTTGGCGTGCAATTGTTGCTGAGGCAGTATATAAGTTCCCTTCTCATCAACAAACGATAGAAACAAACTGCACACAGTGCCACTCTCCAATGGGTCATAGAGAAGCAATCTTTAACGGTCATAAAAATTATTCGATAGCTGAAATGAAAGCTGATCCGATTGCTAATGATGGAGTAAGCTGTGCAGTTTGTCATCAGATAAAACCGGATAATTTTGGAGCAGCAACTTCATATTCCGGTAATTATAAAATTGATCCTGATAGTATTATTTATGGGCCTTATCCAGATCCGGAAGTAAATGCAATGATTGAAATGGCAGCTTATCTGCCTGTTTACACATCTCATCTAAATCAATCAGAACTTTGTGCAACATGTCATACTTCATTTACTCCGTTTTTTAATAATCAGGGACAGATTGCCGGAGAGTTTCCCGGACAAACTTTTTATCTTGAATGGAAGAACAGCAGTTATCCTGCTCTTAACGTTCAGTGTCAAAGCTGTCATATGCCAAAAATAACTGATTCTGTTGATATAGCATCAGTGCCTCTGTCGCATCAGGTTTACCGTTCACCATTCTGGAAGCATTATTTTGTCGGAGGCAATATTTATATGTTAAATATGTTAAAAGAAAACATTCAACCGCTTGGTTTAACTGCATCATCAGAAAATTTTGATTCGACAATTACCCGTGTAAAAGAAAATCTTAATAAAAAAGCAATGGATCTTCTTATTACCACCGCTTATGAAAATGATTCACTGAATGTTTTTGTTAAAGTTCAAAATAAAACCGGACATAAAATACCCGGTGGAATTCCATTTAGAAGAATGTGGATACATCTTAAGGTTGTTGATCCCGAAAACAACATTATTTTTGAATCCGGTAAGTGGGATGAAAAAGGTGAGATAACAGAGCTGGATGCAGAATATGAACCACATTATCAGTTAATAAATAATCAGAACCAGGTTCAGATTTATGAAGGAGTAATGGCAGATGTTGATGATTCGGTAACTTATTCTTTATTGCGTGCAGCATCTTACATTAAAGATAACAGGATACCTCCCAAAGGATTTACTTCTGCTCATCCCAGCTATGACACAACTGCTATTTATGGTAATGCTTTAACTGATCCGGATTTCAACAGAGCAAACTCAACTGAAGGAACAGGAAGTGATATTGTTAATTACAGAATTCCTGTTACCGGGGAACTAACATATAAGGTGTATGCTGAAGTATGTTTTCAATCGATTAAACCGCGGACAGTTGATAACCTTAAGAATATTAATGAACCTGATATAGTTCAGTTTATTCAAATGTATAACTCTTTACCAAATCTTCCGTTTATTATGAAGTCTGATTCCATAAGTGTTTTTGTTACTGATGCAGCAGAACTTGCAAATCAGCTGCCTGAATTTAAACTCTCACAAAACTATCCCAACCCATTTAATCCGGCAACGACAATAAAATATACAATTCCACAGTTTTCTCTCTCTGGAGGAAACAGAGGGGGTGGATTAGTTACTATAAAAGTTTACGATGTTTTGGGAACTGAAGTTGCAACACTCGTTAATGAATATAAACCAGCAGGAAATTACGAAGTCATCTTCCAATCAGTAACAGGCAACAGGCAGCTTGCAAGCGGTGTGTATTATTATCAATTAAAAGCAGGAAACTATATCGAAACAAAAAAGATGCTGATGATGAAATAGTGCCAGAATAGTTCACTAAAATGCCGGATGATTTAACCAGCCTGAAACTCTGTTTAGTAAAAACAAAACAGACTGTGCTCAGGAAACAATTATGTTTGGATACTTAATTAAAATTATTTTTTAAACACAATTGGTATAGTTACCTGAACTTTAACATTTTTACCGCGCTGCTATCCTAATCCATTTAACCCGGCAGCAAAAATAAATTATGAAGTATCGGCGCAAGCAAGAATTGTTATAAAAATATATGATGCCCTTGGCAGTAAAGTAACAACTCTGGTTGATGAGCACAATTCTATTGGAAGATATGAGGTTGGATTTAATGCTGCTGAACTAAGCAGCGGACTTTACTTATATAAACTTGAAACAATTACAAATAATAAAAACTCTTTTACAGACGTTAAGAAGATGATACTTTTAAAACAGCGCCTCTTGCAAAATTACTGTTTACTGAAAATTGAGCACTGCACATTTAATCCTTGTAAGGCGATTCGAAAAAGTCGCCTTTTTTTGTTGCACAAATCAACACTTCTTGTTTGCATTCAATTTATTTAGGCGACAATTCTATCGTATAACTTTTTACAATTTGTAATTTATGCTTTACCGTTTTATTACTTTTTTACCTCCCTGAATAAAGAATGTTTAGAAAACAAGAGAACACGTTAGGAATAATACTTGCTATTATTAACACATAGCTTAAACAAAATTTATTATGAAAAACACTTTTTATTGTGTTGAATTAAACTGTTTCTTTCTTTACGTTTGATTTGTTAATTATCTGTTTCATATTTTGGGTATGATATGGTACGGCAGTGTAAAAACGTTTGTTTAATTATATTTATTCTCTTCCTTGTATCTACACTAACCGCTCAGGATAGCCTATATCTTGTTGGTACAATTACAGGTGAATCCTATCAAAAAAGAATTACAAATATTTCCAGGGTTGGTGATGTTAATGGTGATGGCTATGACGATTTTATGCTTTCCTCCAGAACAGGTAAGACCAGGAGTGACCAGGGAATAGTTCAGCTTTACTTAGGTTCAGCAACACTTGATTTAGTACCTGATATGACCTTCCATTATCCCGGCA
Source organism: Ignavibacteriaceae bacterium (assembly GCA_034005315.1). Lineage (GTDB taxonomy): Bacteria > Bacteroidota > Ignavibacteria > Ignavibacteriales > Ignavibacteriaceae > IGN3. The sequence continues at coordinate 6,723 of JAVEUY010000045.1, forward strand.
ATGATATCTTAAATGATGGGATTGATGCATATGAGATTGGGGATATAAATAATGATGGCTATGATGATTTTGCAATTTCTGGGTTTTTCGGTGATTATGGGGGGTTTCCTAAAGGTAAAGTCTTTTTGTATTATGGTGGTGAAACAATTGATACCATTCCATTTGCAGAGTTTTATGAACCCTGGGTACAAGACTATTTTGGTAGTGTCGTTGAAAAAGTCGGTGACTTAAATAAAGATGGGTATGGTGATTTTACAATTAGTTCACAATATAATTGGACTAACGGACTAGGTTATGTCTATTTATTTTGGGGTGGAGATACAATTTCTTGGGATAAAAGCCTGACATTTAAGAGTGATTCTTTGGGAGATTTTTTTGGTGAAAGTGTAGCAAACATTGGAGATATAAATATGGATGGTTTTGAGGATATAGGAGTTGGGATACCAAACGAGTTTTCCGGAATTGAGCCAGGGAAAGTTTGCATATATTACGGCGGGAAAACAATGAATGGTGAACCTGATACAATACTAAGTTTGAATATTATCAACATTCAGTTTGGAAGAATTATAAAAAGAGGTGGAGATATAAATAATGACAGTATAACAGATTTTCTAATTGGTAGCTGGGGAGGTGTTTTTTTGTATGTTAGTTTCGATAGTTTAATCATTCTTAATGGTTCAATAGGGATAGGGGCTGATGGAGATTTGAATAACGACGGATTTTCTGACTTTGTAATTGGAGACGCAGAATTTCATAAAGAAAATAATACTATAAATGGTATTGCATATGTTTATTTAGGCAAAGAAACTGTCGATACAAATTATGCCTTTAAGATTGAAGGGGAAATTGGTTCTTCGTTTGTCTCAACTATATTTTTTGCAGATATAAATGGAGATGGATATGATGAACTTTTTATTATCGCTCCAAACTATCCGGATTATAATAGCCCTAACGGTAAAATATATATTTATTCCTATAAAAATTTAACTAGTATAGAAGATCGTAAAAACAACTCCCCGGATAATTTTAGATTAAATCAAAATTATCCAAATCCATTTAACCCAATCACGACTATAAGTTGGCAATCTCCAGTCTTCAGTCATACAACTATAAAGGTATTTGATATACTTGGCAAAGAAGTGGCAACTTTAGTTAATGAAGAAAAACTGGCGGGTAAACATAAAGTAGAATTTGATGCATCAAAATATAACTTAAGCAGTGGAATATATTTTTGTGAATTAAGAGCGAAAGCAGGTATTTCAGAATATATAAAACTGGTTTTTATGAAATAATTTTAAGGGTTGTTAATGAAAAAGTTAATTGTTTTTTTCTTTATTCTCTTTACAGTAAGTTTATTTGCCCAAGAGGGTTTTTACCTGCTTACCACGATGGGCGGTGATTCTGTTGGAGACCAGTTTAGTGTTGTAAGCCATATTGGTGATGTAAATGCTGATGGCTTTGACGATGTTATAGTTGGTGCACCGGGAGGCGATTATGCAAAACTTTTCTTTGGTGGAGATGTTTTCGATACCATCCCTGATTTAATCTTTAGGGATTATAAACAATTAAACTGCCAGTTTGGTTGTTCAATTGCGGGTGATGGAGATATAAATGGTGATGGCTACACGGATATAATTATCGGTGCCAGTTCAACCTGGACTGGACCTTCCTTTCCGTATCAAATTATGACAACCGGAGCAGCGTATGTTTACTTTGGCGGACCAACGATAGATACAACTGCTGATCTTACGCTCATAGTTGGCGATTGGTTAGCCTCTACTGGTTGGTATTACGGTTTTGGAAAAGCAGTCTGCATTCCTGGAGACTTAAATGGTGACGGTTATGATGATTTTGTTATTGGGGCAGCAAATGATGATTATGATGCACACGGAAGAGCATATATTTATTTTGGAGTACCAAATGTTGATGACAAATGGGATGTTTTGCTCGAAGGTGAAGAAGTTTTTGATAATTTCGGTTTTTCACTTTCAAAAGTTGGTGATATGAATAAGGATGGATATGATGATGTACTTATTGGTGCACCTATGTTCCACAATAATATTCCAGGCAAAATATATCAAGGTGGTAAAGCATATCTGGTTTACGGTGATAGTGAAATAAGTCTTAATAATTCAATTGAGTTTATTGGCGATACATCATCGTATCAATATGGCAGATTTATATCTGGGCTTGGTGATGTAAATGGTGATGCAAACAATGATCTTGGAATTATGGGAGGAGAATATTTGAATATTATTTCAGGAAATGATTTTAGTAATATCAATTCATTTTATTCGGCGGGTGATATGTGGTACATAAGCAGCCTTAATAATTTAAATCACGACGGGTTTAATGATTTTGCTTATGTGACCGATTCATTAAGAATATTTTGGGGACAACCATTGCTTGATACAATACCAAATTATGTTTTCAATTGGGCAGAACAAGTAAGTTACTTGGGTTTTATCAATAATGATTCAACCCCTGAGATAGCATTCACAGTTAGTGGAGGCTGGGATCCTATAGGGAAAATTTACGTTTACTCTTTTGGAGATTTGAATAGTGTAGATGATGAAAAAGATGTTAAGCTAAATAATTATGAATTGTTTCAAAACTATCCCAACCCATTTAATTCTTCTACTATCATTAAGTATTCAATTCCAAAACAAGAACAAGTAATGTTAAAGATTTATGATCAACTTGGAAGAATTATAACAATATTGGTAAATAATATACAAAATGCAGGGGAATATCAAATTGAATTTAATACTGAAAGTCTTTCAAGCGGAGTTTATTTTTATCAGCTTATTGCTGGTAATGTTTTCCTAACCAATAAATTAATACTTTTAAAATAGGAGTATATTTATCCCAAATTTGTCAATAGTAAATTTTTCTAATGACTGCCATTAGAAAAAATACTGCTTAACTTTTTATGAATAAATAAGTTATGATTTTATAAATATACTGCTTTTGTAACTTCAGTTAATCTAAAAAACTTACATTCGAAACGAGAGATTCTTCTTTATTGTCTTTTGATTTATATACACTTACGAAATTTGTTTCATTCTTTAATGACAAATACGGGATTAAATAAGTAAAAATTACCAGGCGACAAATGTCGTTATAGTAAGTAACATCTGATATTTACAAACCCAATTCCTTTAAGGAATTGGGTCTGTTGTTTATATTATTTAAGTTACAGCTACAAAATCTCAAAATATATTGAGGTGAGATGTGAAACCAAAATACTTTCTTGTCTTATTGCTCTCATTGTTCATTGAGCATTTAACCTTTAACATTACTTACGCAACCGTCAGGTTCGTGAGTAAGTCCGGCAGCAGCACACCGCCCTACACAAGCTGGGAAACAGCCTCAGACAGCATACAAAAATGTATTAACCTATGTGTTGATGGTGATACAATTTATGTAGCAAATGGAGTTTACAAAGAAAACCTAGTAATAAACACAGCACTAAATTTAATTGGCAGCAGTATGGATAGCACTGTAATTGATGGTACTGGTTTAGCTGATTTAACAATTGTTGTAAATACAAATATTTTTATTTCAAATTTTCACATATGCGGGAAAGGTTTTAACTTAACTAATTCTTGTATTATTTGGGCGACAGTACAGAACTCCATTATTAACGTTAGTAAATGCAAAATGGGTGAAAGTTCCACAGGTATTGGTTGCGTAAGTGCTACATTATTTGCTAGTGATCTTGTTATGTATAGCTTATTCAAAGGATTTGTTTTACTTAGTAGTTTAAATAACGATTATAATATCAAAAGATGTAATATTGTACTATCTGATGAAGGCTCAAGATGTATCGATGTTGGTTATGCAGCCAATTCTAACTTTTTTATTTATAACAATATAATGTTATCTGATGCAATTTATGGATCCTATTATGGTATATATCTTGGGGCAATTAAAAGAATACATTTGTTTAATAATGTAATTGGAAGATTTTTAGTTAATATTAACTTTGGTGACATAATTGATACAGCGTTTATTTACAATAATCTATCATTGTATAAAGGATCCAGGGGTTTGAGTGGAGATGGTAGTATTTATACCGAAAATGACTTAACTGTAATTAAAAACAATATTTTCAAAGAAAACGATGATTCGGCAGTGCGTGGATTTCCACCTTATGTTAATTTGGACTATAATTTATTTTGGGAAAACCAGAACGATTTGTATGGTTTAAGTTATGGTGACAGCGACATTGTTGCAGATCCAATGTTTGTAAATGATACAATACCAACAGCAAATGGTAATTATGATTTTCATCTTCAGGCATATTCACCTGCAATAGATAAAGGTGATCCGAATATCCTTGATGTTGATGGAAGCAGAAGCGATATAGGTTTGTTCGGTGGACCTTATGGACAGAAATATACTTATCAGAATTTAGCTCCCAAACCTCCAAGAAACCTGACTGCGGCAATTGATTCAGGTCTTGTGCATCTTAAATGGAATAAGAACACAGAAGCAGATCTTTTCCGTTACAGACTTTACAGGGATACTGTTCCTGATTTTATCTATGATACAACAAAAATAATTGCAGTAGTTGCAGACAGCTTTTATAATGATAATCTTCCTGAAAAATACAGAGCAAAGGATTATTACTACAAACTCACAGCAATAGACAGTGCATATAATCAATCAGCGGCAAGTGAAGAGATTCACGTAAATATAACCGGCATCCCCGAAGCACCACCGATAGTTGTAGAGCATTATAATCTTCTACAGAACTATCCGAATCCTTTTAATCCATCAACAACAATTCCATACAGGCTAAAAGAATCCGGTTATGTAAAATTAATGGATTACAACATACTTGGAGAGATTGTAAAGGTAT
>JAVEUY010000460.1:0-2563 GCA_034005315.1 Ignavibacteriaceae bacterium
AAGTTTTTGGAATGAGTATTATTACCGATGAATGCTTTCCTGAAAATCTTAAACCTGTAAATGTTGAAGAGATAATTGCTGCGGCAATGAAAGCAGAACCTAAAATGACTTTAATTATGAAAGAAATAATTAAGAGATTATAATGACATTTTCAGTTAAAAGAATATTGGTTAATTACGGCGCAGCAGTACTGCTTGCTGTATTTTTATTCTTCTCAAATTTTTTAAATACAAACCTGTTTGATTTCGGACAGCTTAATTTTGCAGTATGGTTTGTTCTTTCAATTTTCAGTTTTAGCTGCGGATGGTTTATTAACCGCGTTTTGGGATGGCAGCATGGAGGCAAAATTGTCTTTGCAATAATTATTGCTATTACTGCACTTAGTTTGTTTACTGTAATTTTCTTTAACGAATATTTTTCAGCTTCTCAATTGATTACTGAAAATATTATCCTTTACAGCTTAAGAAATATTATGCTTGGTGCAATGGGATTTTTCGGAATGGCTGTGCAGGAAGTGCTTGGCTCTGAAAGAGAAAGTGTTTTGTTAAAAGAGAAGATAAAGGTTTATGAGCAGACAATGCTTGATGCAAAAAAAGAAGCTGAGCTGGCTCTTAAAGAAGCTAAAGTTAAAGCTGAAAAACTTATCAATGATGCTGAGCTGCATGCAAAAAATACAATTCTTAAAAAAGAAAGAATTGAACGTGAATTAAAAGAGTTTATTCACACTGAAAGAGAATTAATTAAAAAGTACGAAGAATTATAGTATTACTACATCTATAGCGATTTAGAAATGTTTAAGCAGAATTTAGAAAAAATTGGTTATCCTAAGTTAGAACAATTGATACTTCAGTTCTGGCAGGAAAATAAAGTATTTGAAAAAAGTATTTCCACACGGGATGAAAGCAGGTCATGGACATTTTACGAAGGTCCGCCGACGGCTAACGGAAAGCCTGGTATTCATCACGTAATGGCAAGAGCTTTAAAAGATCTTGTTTGCCGTTATAAAACTTTACAAGGTTATCGCGTCAACAGGAAAGCCGGATGGGATACACATGGTTTACCAGTTGAAATTGAAGTAGAAAAATCTCTTGGCATAAAACATAAAAGCGAAGTACTTGAATACGGTGTTGAAAAGTATAATCAAAAATGCCGTGAATCAGTCTTTACTTATCTTGATCTCTGGGAAAAAATGACAACCAGAATGGGCTATTGGATTGATCTTAAATCAGCTTACATAACTCTTGATAATAATTATATTGAATCAGTATGGTGGGCATTAAAAACTTTATTTGATAAAGGACTTATTTATAAAGATTATAAAATCGTTCCGCAGGATCCTAAATCTGAAACTGTTCTGTCATCACACGAACTTGCGCTTGGTTACCGCGAAACAAAGGACCCATCGGTTTATACTCTGTTTAAACTCCTAGATTCTGACGAATATTTTCTTGTATGGACAACAACCCCATGGACTTTAATTTCCAACGTTGCTTTAGCTGTTGGCTCTGATATTGATTATGTGAAGATTAAAACAGATCGTAATATAATTATCCTGGCAAAAGAAAGATTATCAGTTATTGAAGAGGAATATGAAATCCTTGCTGAGATGAAAGGCAAAGACCTTGCCGGAACTGAATACGAACAACTAATGGATTATTGCGAAGTTGATAAAAAAGCTTTTTATGTAATCGAAGGCGATTTTGTAAGTACTGAAGATGGCTCTGGTATTGTGCATATTGCACCGGCATTTGGTGCCGATGACTATGAAATGTCCAGGAAATATGATTTGCCAATGCTTCAGCCTGTTACCCGTGCCGGAATTTTTACTGATGAAGTTACAGATTTTGCAGGCAGGTTTGTTAAAGATGCCGACCAGAATATTGTTATAAAATTAAAGAAAGAAGGAAAGCTTTATAAAAAAGAAACAATCCTTCACACTTATCCTTTCTGCTGGCGTCATCCGGATGTTCCTGTAATTTATTATGCGCGTGAAAGCTGGTTCATCCGAACAACATCTATTGCAGACAGAATGGTTGAACTGAATAAGCAAATCAATTGGCAGCCGCCTGAAGTCGGAAGCGGAAGATTCGGGAACTGGCTTGAAGAAAATAAAGACTGGGCTTTATCACGCGATAGATTCTGGGCAACACCGCTGCCGATTTGGGTCAGTGAAGATGGCGATGCTTTTGCAATCGGAAGTATTGATGAGATTAAAAAAGGATTTATTGAAGAGAATGGAAATAGAATTCCCATAAAGGATTTAAATGATATTGATCTTCATAAACCATTTGTTGATAAAATTTTATTTGAGAGAAACGGAAAAATTTATAAACGGACTCCCGAAGTAATAGATGTATGGTTTGATTCCGGTGCAATGCCTTTTGCTCAATATCATTACCCGTTTGAAAATAAAGATGCTTTTGAAAAGAATTTATTTCCCTCACAATTTATTTGTGAAGGAATTGATCAGACACGCGGATGGTTTTACACATTACATGCAATAGCAACGATGTTGTTTGATAATGTTGCATTTAAAAATGTAATTGTAAACGAGCTGATACTT
>JAVEUY010000461.1:0-2562 GCA_034005315.1 Ignavibacteriaceae bacterium
AAATTCCAGTGTCCTCATATTATGAAGTCTGTCGGCAAACTTTACAAGGATAACCCTGACATCTTTAACCATCGAAAGCAAAAGTTTACGATAGTTCTCTGCTTTAGTTATTTCGTGCCCTCTGAAAATTCCACTTATTTTAGTAACTCCATCAACAATCTCAAATACTTCCTGCCCGAATTCTCTTCTTAAAAAATCCGAAGTATATTCAGTATCCTCAACAACATCATGCAGCAAAGCGCTTACTATAGTAATATCATCAAGCGGAAATTCCTCTGCAACAACCATTGCAACTTCATAGGGATGTGTAAAATACGGCTCACCTGATGCACGCAAATCATGTTTGTGAGCTTCAAGACTCAGTTCAAATGCTTTGGTTAATAAAGATTCGTTAACAGACGATAAATTCTTTTTACTAACCTTAATCAGGTTATCAAGCATCTTCTGATATTTAGGATTATCTATTGCCATATTTCCTGTTTAAAGGATAGATTAAAAATCTGAAGCTAATTTAATTTTTTTTAATGACTTGTTAAAGTGACAAGAAATACCTTGAATTATCAATCATTTACGTGTGAGTGATTTTTTAAGGTCTTTAACTCGTTCTATTCTGTCTTCAAGTTTATCATATTCAAAATCAGTATATCCGTTTATATTTAAAATTTCGGTACAAATATTCAGCGCTTCATCATTGCGTTTTAACTTTACCAATTGTTGTGCAATAATATGCTTAAGTGTTACAACATTTATCTTATTTGTTTTTAATGAATCCGGATAAGAATTTAAAATATCATAATAAACAGATATTGATCTTTCAAGGTTAACATCTTCCAATGCTCTGGCTAAGCCCCATTTGAACATTCTTGAATCAGGATAATTTTTAAGAGCATCCTCAGAAAGCATAATTGCTTTATCATATTGTTTTTGTTCAATGTATATCCAGATAAGAGAGTAAACCGCAAGATGCGAATTGTATCCTGAATGTTTAACTGCATTTTGCAGATATGAAATACCGAGGTCTTTTTCATCATCTATAAAAGGCAGCCAATTAAGGAACTCTGTTTTTTTACTTTTCCAGAATTTATAACTTCCTAAAGCAATCATTGATTCATAAAAATCCGGATCAGTATTCAGGCAGTCTTCAAATGCAGAAACAGAATTTACACCTGTAGAAAAAGCACTCAGCCATTTTTCGCGCAACGCATCATAATAAGCAGAATAGCCCTCACTCAAAGCATAATAATATTTATTCCAGATGTTGTTTTTATCATTTTTTAAAAGCCGCTCAGAAATCTTTTTAGCCACTTCAAGATATGCAGTAATTTTATTGTGATCATATTCTGCCTGATAATCAAACGATTCGGCTATCAATACAGCAGCAAGATATATTTTACCGAGAGGAATATCTTTCCGGGTTTTTTCCAATTGCAAAAAAACTTTTTCTGCCTGATCATATTCTTGTTTTATTATCAAATCAATTCCGGTTTTAAGAATTAAATTTACCGACCTGTCAGGGAAAGTCTGAGAAAAGATTGTCTGCGATATTACACTCAGCAGAAAAAATAAATACAAAATAAATTTAAAGTGTACCAAATGTTCTATCACCTGCATCGCCAAGACCGGGTAAAATATAACCTTTGGAATTAAGCTCTCTATCAAGAGCAGCAGCAAATATCTTTATATCAGGATGCTTTGAGAGCAGTTTTTTTACTCCTTCAGGAGCAGCTACAATGCAGGCAAACACAGGGTTTTTTGCTCCATGTTTTTTCAGATATGATATTGCTTCTGTAGCGCTGCCTCCTGTTGCAAGCATCGGATCAAGCATAACAACTTCTGCTGAATTAAGATTTTTCGGAATTTTATAATAATAATCAATTGGCTGTAAAGTTTCTTCATCGCGCTGTAAACCGATATGCCCTACTTTTGCTTCCGGTATTATTCGTAAAAAACCATTTACCATTCCAAGTCCGGCGCGTAAAACAGGAACAAGTACAACTTCGTTTGTAAGCTTACTTCCTTCTGTAACTTCAAGCGGAGTTTCGATAATAATATTGGATAAAGAAAAATTTTTTGAAACTTCTGCAGCAAGTAAGTTTGAAACCCTTTGTAAAACAGCGCGAAAAGTTTCTGACTCAGTGTTTCTGTCTCTGAGTATTGTAACATCCCTTTTTATCAAGGGATGCTCGACGATGATTAAATTATCTTTCATAATTAAAAATTATTTTTGTCTGAAACTTACGGTGATCGGTACACCTTCAAAACCATAAATTCTTCTTAATGTTCTTTCCAGAAATCTTCTGTAATGATCAGGAATATGTTTTGGATAATTAGTAAAAAAAAGAAATATCGGATAATGCTCACCAACCTGATTTACAAATTTAATTTTAATTTCCTTACCGCTGGGAGATGCCGGCGGAGGATTTTTTTCAATTTCAGGCAAGATCGTATCATTTAACTCAGATGTCGGAATTTTTTTACTTCTTTCTTCCTGAACTTTTTTGCATAGCTCTATAAGTTTATAAATCCTTTGCTTTGTTAATGCAGAAATAAAAATCAAAGGTG
>JAVEUY010000462.1:0-2558 GCA_034005315.1 Ignavibacteriaceae bacterium
TTCTTGCCGGATGTATTCTTCCATCAGCAATTAATCTTTCAAGCGATAATCTCGCAATCTCTCTTCTGAACTGATCGAATGAAGAAAGGATAACTGCTTCGGGTGTATCATCAACGATAACATCAACACCTGTAGCTGATTCAAAAGCACGAATGTTTCTTCCCTCTTTACCAATTATTCTTCCCTTCATTTCATCATTTTGAATTTGAACTACTGAGACTGTAGTTTCAATAGAATAGTCGGCTGCGGTTCTTTGAATTGCCTGAACAATTATTTTCTGAGCTTCTTTTTTAGCATCAGCTTTAGCGCGGTCGTGTATTTCTTTTATGGTTTGTGAAGCATCAATTTTAGCCTGATTGATCATATTTTCAACCAGCATTTTCTTTGCTTCTTCGGAGGTTAAACCTGAAATTTTTTCAAGTTTGTCATTCTGTTCTACTTCAAGCTTTTTTATCTCAGTGCTTTTTTCATCAAGATTTGACCTGAAATCCTGGAGCTGTTTTTCAAGCTTTCTAAGATCTTTTTCTTTCTGAAGCACAAGATCAAATTTTTTCTCACTGTTTTCTTCACGCTGCTGAACTTGCTTTTCCAAATTCTGAAGTTTCTGTTTTTTCTGATTTACTTCATTATCAAATTCAACTTTTTTCTTGTACCATTCATCTTTAACTTCAAGAAGCTTTTCACGTTTAAGATTAGCAGCTTCTTTTTTAGCATCCTGTATTACTTGTTCAGCTTTTTCTTCTGCTGCAGCAATACTTTTTTTACCAACTTTAGTATTAAATATCCAGCCTAAGTAAAAGAACAGAACAATAAGCACAACTACCATTGGTATTATTATAATCAGATCCATATTAACAATCTCCGCGTATATAATTTATAAAATACCGGCACTGCCGCAGCTAATAGGAAAAACCCTATAAGCACGGTGGGAAAGCGCTCGAAAGCTTTTTACTTCCACTGTTCTGAAACAAGTTCAGAATTTCCGATGAATCGGAATGAGGCCTGTAATACGCTCCGAAGTTCACAATCCCTGTTTAGTTTAACTGTTAGTTTTTCATTAAAAAAACGGCAGTGCGGTAAACTTAAGATGGGTCAGACATTTCAGGTTCTTTAAGAAGAAGCTTAATTCTTTTTATCTTATCCGTAGTTTGAATTAAAAATTCGCGGTTTTTATTCTTCTCGATAAATAAATCATAAGCAATATTCAAACAAGCAATTATTGCAATAGTTTGCGACGGCTGATCTGGTAATTCATCTTTCGTTTCTTCCATTACTTTATTAACATAAACAGCCAGTTCTTTTGCGATTTCTTCATTCTCTACCAAAAGAGAATACTCTTTATCAAATATTTTAATTTTTAGCTTCTTTTTTTCTGTCATTGAACTATCTTCACCATCAAACAATCATTTAATTTATAAGAACTTAAACCTGTCTGGAACCAGACAGATGAAAATCAATTTTAGAAATAATATCCTGTAATTTTAATTTTAAGTTTTCTTTCTCCTTGCTATTTAAAGAATTAAATATATTTCCTTCTTCGTCCTGCTTAACTAAAACTATTTCCTGCTCCATTTCCAGGATCTTTTTTTGCAGAAAAGTATTTTCCTGACGAAGTTTTGCAATTTGTATTTCAAGTTCGGTTTTGCGTACTTCAGTATCTTTTAATTTATTTCCAATTGTTGCAATCTCTGCTTCGATTGCAGAAAGATCCTGAATTATTGAATCGTATTTAGCCAGATCTACCAACTATTTACCTCTTAACTGAGCATTAAATTCTTTTGTTACTAATGTAATTAAGTTATTAAAATCTTTTTCAACTTCTTCTTCAGTCAGTGTTCTGTTATTATCATAATACTCAAGTGTAAAAGCAATACTTTTCTTTCCTTGCCCTAATAATTCACTTTCAAATAAATCAAAAACTGTAACTTCTTTAAGAAGTTGTGAACTTTTCTTTTGAATAAATTTTTTAACATCAAGATATTTTACTGATTCATCGAAGATAAATTCAAATTCACGGATTACTTTAGGTTACTTTAATGGTTCAGTAAATCTTCTATTCTGAATATTCAAACTTTTGAGTTCTGTCAGATTAAACTCAAAACAGTAAACATCCTGATTAATATCAAATTGTTTAAGAACTTCTTTTTTAATCTTTCCGCCTAAACCAAATTCTACTTTATTATGATTTTTTGTAAAATAATAAGCGAAAATTTCATTTACAGTGGAATAATAGGAATCAATTAAAACATTGTCAAGTGATAACTTAAGTAAAAATGAATCAACAATTCCTTTAAGATTATAGATATCAGACTCTTTTTCCTGAATATTCCATCCTTTCAGATGCTCTTTTCCGCTTATTAAAAATAAAAGATTTTGATTTTCAGTAAAATCATCAAATGATTTTATTTCATATTCATTCTTTTTATTAAAAACATTTCCGATTTCGAAAAGTTTAATTTCCTTAACTCCCTGTCTCAGATTTCTTGATTCTGTTAATAAAGCACCTGAAATTAAAGTAGTCCTTAAATACTCCATATCAGCACTTAAAGGATTTGAAA
>JAVEUY010000463.1:0-2556 GCA_034005315.1 Ignavibacteriaceae bacterium
GTAACAAATAATAGTTTCATGAAATTCAAAATAGAAAATACCTGGAACCTCTTTGACCCTGATGGATTACCATATCGTAGATTCAAAATTCGTAACGGCTTCAATCTTTTTTATTTAAATGAAATTAATTTCAAAGATCATCTGGAACTACTAAAGGTGGAGAAAGATCATCTTTTTTTAATTGATCTGGACAAGAATGTTTATAAGCGAAACGAAATTACAGTAAAAGATAAAACCATTACAATTCTTTACCCTGTTCAATCTACAGAAAAATTCGACAATTCATTACCAGATCTGAACAATATTCCATTATTAAATCTCAAGAATGGAAATTATAAGGCTACAATAAAATACATGAGGGGTTCAGAAATAATTGTAGCTTTTAATAAAAAAGGAGAAACCTTGAGGTTTATAAAAAATTTGAGCAATGATCAATCTGAAAGTGCAATTGATCGAGCAAAAAATGCTGTAGAACTTTTTCAAGAATCTTTTACTTTTGGAGTAAAACAAAAAATCACGCTGAACTTATTGAAAAAAATATCTACCAATATAGTTTTTGTTGAATTAATACCTTATGATGAAACATTATTAGATTTTCTGCCAGAAACAGGTGATAGTATAAGGTCTGAAGAGCATGCCGCCACAAAGATTTCTGCGAAAACAAAAATAACAGCTTCGAATACATCAACTTCAGAAATAATTGATGAAGAAACTATATTGAGCGAATTACCTGACGGGAAATACCCGATACAGCTAACAGAAGATGGGAAAACGATAAGCGGATTCCTTGTAAGAACAGGTGGTAATACACATGTGGAAGGGTTACCTGTTAAAACTATCGAAACAATTAACGCATTGGTTGTTCCTTATAATGAAGAGGCTGCTTTAAAGTTATCTGATTTACAAGAGTTTGGTATTAACATTAAATTTTTAGCAGTAAAAAATATTAAATCAATTAATAACCTTTTAGATATACCTTTTAAAGATTTAAAGCATGGCAAGTATAATATTGTATATGAGTTAGAATCTGGAAATACATATGATTTTGTCATTACAGTTAACGAATCTGGAATAAGTTTAAACGAAGATTTAATTAGGAAGGGAGATAAAGAAAAAACTAAGATACTTTTTGAAAGGGCTATACTGGATACTTACCATGAAAATCCTACATTTGGGGAACTAAAAGCAGCAAGTAAACAGGTTAAGAATATTAAAATTTCTGAATATAAAGAAGGTATAAAAGATTTCCCAAGAGACACAGGAGGAAGTATAGGGCTTGATGAAGAAGCAAACAATAAACTGGCTGAAAATAAAGGCTTAAGTAAGAGACCTAAATTGAATTTATCAAAACTTAAAGGTTTAAAATTAAGGCCATTAACATTACATTCTTTAGATGACTTTGTTAATCGTACATATGAATTGAGGCTTAAATTTAGTGATAACTCTGAGGAAAGTGTATTATTTACCGTTTTAGATGATGAGATTATTTTTCCTGATGACCTGTCAGAAAGGCAAAATAAAGCAATTGAAAAAATATTCGGAACAGTTTACACTGAACAAGGTAAACCTGTTTTATTAATTAGTAAGCTTAACGCAAAAATGCAAGGATTTAGTTTTAGTGTACATACTGCTAAAAGCAAATCAACTGAACCTCAAAATGATTTTCAGTCAGAATTTTCAGGAAAAACAGGGGGGAGTTTTAGTATTGATGAAAATGAACCTGATCAAAAGTCTTCAAAAAATAATGGAAAATTCAATTCGACCGAGAATATAAATCTAGGTGAAAGACCAATAGGTGGTCAAACTAAAAAGCAAGCTAATATGAACACAACAGCAAGTTTTAAAGATCAATTAGATGAAAAGAATGATTCGAGGAATATTACATTTATTCAGAGTATGCTTAAGCTTGCTGTAAAAGAAAAGGTGGATAATAGAACCAAGGATAAACTACTGCAACTTATCAACGAACAAATTCAATCAACAAATTCAAAAGAGCTTGACTTACTAAAAGAAATAAGGGATGATTTATCAAGACTTTTAAAACCAGAAGATTCAGGTAATGCTTCCAACAACGATGAAACGAATTCTGAACTCCCAAAATACCTTAACCCGGTAAACTTATCTAGGTTTCTTGTTGCTTTTAATCAAGATCCTATACTGAAATATACATGTCATGAAATTGATTCCGAAGATATTATTAATGCCATAAATGATTCTTGTGGCATTCAATCTTATGACATAATATTTCATCAGCAACTAATAGAAAAAAGATGCAGAATCATATTAAATAAACACTATGTTAATCATAGAATTAAAAATCTAATATTAGCTTATCTAACTGGCAGTACACATAGCGGGGGTAATAGGGGATGGTCTTCCGAAAATATAAATATTAACTGGAAATCTCCAGAACTTAAAAAGTGGGGAGAGCAAAATCCTGGTTTTGTTCCTAATCCTGGTACTAATTTGATTAATAAAACAAAAAACAGAGGCTATAAATTTCCTCAATCAATCAAGTCAAATTTGACTAATGAAAGGATAAATTCTTTTTCTAAA
>JAVEUY010000046.1:0-11498 GCA_034005315.1 Ignavibacteriaceae bacterium
TTTCTGATTATTTCAGCATCTTCCTGCACTTCAGAATCACGTCCATCAACTTCAATAAGTAAGATTGCTTCACTATTACGCGGCAGCCCTAAATGTGTATAATCTTCCACACAATTAATTGTTGTATTATCTAAAAACTCCATCATCGACGGTACAATATGCGAAGCAATAATATCCGAGACAGTTTTTCCTGCCTCAACAAGTTTATTAAAAAATATTAATAAGGTAATAGACTTAGTTGGTTTAGGTAAAAGTCTAACTAAAATTTTTGTTATTATTCCAAGAGTACCTTCACTGCCGATAATGAAATCTTTAAGATTATATCCTGCAGCATCTTTCATATTCTTTCCGCCGGATTTTAAAAGCTCACCGTTTGGAAGAATCATTTCAACACCAAGAATATAATTTTTAGTAACACCGTATTTAAGACCTCTTAAACCGCCGGCATTTGTTGCAACATTTCCACCGATCGTACAAACAGTCAGGCTGCCCGGGTCAGGAGGATAAAACAATCCGATTTTTTCAACTTCTTTTTGTAATGCACCTGTAACAACGCCGGGTTCAACCCAGGCTGTAAGATTACTCTGGTCAATTTCCAAAATACGATTCCATTTTGTCATTACAACAACAACGGAATTTTCAACCGGGATTGATCCTCCGCTTAAACCTGTACCTGCACCACGCGGAACAACATTAAATTTTTCATGGTTTGCAAGTTTTAAGATTTTTGAAATTTGTTCATCATCTTCAGGAAAAAGAACTGCTTCCGGCAAGTGTCTGTAAACCGGCGTACCATCATAAGAATAAACAAGTTTATCTTCTTTAGAGTCAAAAAAATTCTGTGCCCCTACAATAGACTTTAATTTATCGGTTATGTACTGATCCATAAATATTTCAATTTGTTTTATGCAAACTTAATCAAAATGATATTGCTTTTCGAGATATTCTGATAGTTTTTTAGATAATTTCTTAAGAAACTATTCAGAATATTTTGCTTAATTATTGATAATAATCTGAAGGTTGCCAATCGTGTAATATTGATTATTGTCACATCGCTTACCATTCATCAAATGAGTAAAAAAATATCTTATGATATTTGTTTAATTTTGTCCCGTAAATTTTCTGATAATTAAAAATTTTACTCACATAAAAAAAATCTTTTCCAATATAAATAGTTCTAAGTCCATATTCTGAGAAATAAATGAAAAATAAATACTCCTCTTTTTATTTCACTTTTTTAATAATACTTTTTTTTATATTAATTCCTGTCCGGGATATATCAGCACAGCAAAAAGTGCTTGGTATTAATGAAGCGATAAATATTGCTTTGCAGAACAACCGCGATATATCAATATCAGTTATGAATGTAAAAAAAGCTGAAGCAGCAGTTGATGAAGCTTTCGGATATGCTTTGCCAAGTTTAGATTTTTCAGGAAGCTTTTCTCACTTTATTAAGAAGCCTATGATGTTGTTTCCTGACTTTCAATCATTACTAACAAATGCAACATATTCAATTCTGTTTGATGAAAATGTTTTACCGCGTGATAATAATAAGTTCAGACCGATGGATAACATCTTACAGTCTTTTTCACAAGCAAATAACTTTTCAGCAGGGTTAACACTGACACAGACTTTATTCAGTTCAGCAGTTTTTAACGGAATCGGCGCTTCAAAAATCTATTATGAACTTGCTAAATCAAATTTAAATAGTACTATTTCCAAAACTGTTCTAGCAGTTCAAAAGACATTTTATGGAGTACTACTCTCAAAAAAAGTATTGGAAATAACCAAACAGAGTTTTGAAAATGCTTTGGATAATCTTGCAGACGTTAAGGCTTTATACAAGCAAGGTATGGTATCTGAATTTGATATGTTACAGGCTGAAGTTCAGGTAGAAAACATAAGACCTGTTGTTTTACAAATGGAAAATAATCTTAAAACTGCAAATGATGGATTAATGATTATACTTGGTTTAAATCAGGATGAAAGCATTGATGTACTGGGTGATTTTATTTATGATCCTTTAGATTACTCTGATGAACCTGATTTAATAAATGAAGCACTTACACATAATTTTGAAATAAAGACTCTTGACCTAAAAAAGCAGGTTGATGAAGCATTTATAGAACTTGATGTTGCAGAATATTGGCCTACACTTGCTGCTTTTGGTCAATATAACTATGCAGGCTCTTCTGACAAATGGGACTTCAATACATATTCCTCAGCAACTGTCGGAGTAAGTTTATCATTAAATCTATGGCGCGGAAACAGAACAAAACATGCTGTTGAGCAATCTACAATCACTTTTGAACAAACTGCTGAACAACTAAACCAACTAAGAGATTATACTGTTCTGAATGTAAAATCTAAATTGCTGGAACTAAAAAGAGTTGAATCATTACTTGAAGCACAGGAACGTACTGTTGAAGTTGCTCAAAGGTCTTATGAGATAGCAACAGTAAGATATAAGGAAGGCGTTGGTAATCAAATTGAGCTGCAGAATACCGACCTTTCGTTAAAACAAGCAAGATTAAACAGAATACAATCATTGTATTCATATTTAACAGCTAAGTTTGAACTGGATCAATTACTTGGAAGAACTAATCCGGAATATCTTTCAAACTTAGAAATTAATAATTAGAAAATAAGCTTTTATCTCAAACAGGAGAAGTATCATACATGAAACAATTTTTTTCAAATCATTTCATACTCATATCGCTTTTATCCATGAGTTTTCTTTTTCTCATTTTTCAAGGATGCAGTAATGATCCTAAAGAAGAGACTAATCCAACAGACCGAACTCAATACACTGATACAATTTCGGTTGAAGCTAAAACAGTGGAAACAGGCAATGTATCAATCATAAAAACTTTTGCAGGAACTCTTGAAGGCGAACAGCAAGCAAATATTATTGCAAAAATTCCTGAACGAATAATGAAAATAAATGTAAAAGTTGGTGATTTTGTTAAGAGCGGAGAAGTTTTATTTGAATTAGATAAAGGCGGTGCTCAATCACAGTTTTATCAGGCACAAGCTGCATATCTTAATGCACAAAAGAATTTTGAAAGAATGGAAAATCTGCTTAAAGCCGGAGCTGTATCGCAGCAATCGTTTGATGCTGTTCAAACACAATACGAAGTTGCAAAAGCTAATTTTGATGCTGCAAGAAGCACTGTTGAGATTACTTCCCCGCTATCAGGAATTGTAACTGCAATTAATGTTAATATAGGAGACCTAGCCAGTTCATTATTGCCTTTGGCTACTGTTGCAAATATCGGGATGATGAAAGCAAAGTTTAATGTCGGTGAATCTGATGTTCCAAGCTTTTTTGTCGGTCAATCTGTTGATGTATATTCTGAGATAAGACCTGAACTTGTTATATCAGGCAAGATTATTCAATTATCAAAATCAGCAAATGTTCAGTCCCGTACATTTGAAATGCAGGCAACTTTTCAAAATACTTCTGACAGATGGTTTAAACCAGGAATGTTCTGCCGTGTAAAAGCAAATATGAAAACACAAACAAATACTTTAACTATTCCGGTTGCATCAATTGTTAATCTAAACAACACTGAAGGAGTTTTTGTTATAAACGATAATAAGTCTCAATTTCAACCTATAGCAACAGGAATAACTAACGGAACAGTTACTGAGGTTAAGTCAGGTTTAAAAGAAGGTGATAAAATTGTCACTGTCGGAATGAGTGACCTTAAAAATGGTACAGTTGTAATTATAACAAACCAATAATACATAAGTTTTAGAAAAGAAATTCGGATTAAAAAATGAAATTAGCTGATGTATCAATACGACGCCCTGTTTTTGCAACAATGATGATAATGTCCTTGATTGTACTCGGGCTATTTTCCTTTATAAAATTAAATATAGATTTGTATCCTGATGTTGATATTCCGGTAGTTGTTGTTACAACTGTATTACCGGGTGCAGGGCCAGAACAAATAGAAACAGATGTAACAAAAATAATCGAAGATGCTGTTAATCCAGTTGAAGGTGTCGATTATATCCAATCTACTTCACAAGAGAATGTATCAATAGTTATAATTACATTCAAACTCGAAATTGATATTAAAACAGCCGCACAGGATGTTCGGGAAAAGATTGCTGCTACACGCGCTTTATTGCCAACAGATATTGAAGACCCGGTTATTCAAAGATATGATCCGGCAAGTTTACCGATTATGTATCTTACTGTTGCCGGAAATATGTCTGAAAGAGATATTACTACATTTACCAAAGATGTAGTTAAACCAAGATTAGAAAATATCCCCGGTGTTGGCTCAGTTAATTTAGTTGGCGGCGCCGAAAAAGAAGTTGAAATTATAGTAGATGCTGAAAAATTAAGAGCTTATAATATTTCAATACAGGATGTTATTCAAAATGTTGGTACTCAAAATGTCGAAATCCCTGGTGGAAATGTTATTGACGGTCCAAGACAGCTTTTAGTCCGTACAATGGGCAAATATGAAAATGTTGAGGATTTTGGAAAAGTAATAGTAGCTACACCGCTTGGAAGACCCGTTTATCTTTCGGATGTTGCTAAAGTTGTAGATGGCGTTAAAGAGCAAACAAGTTTAACCAGAATCAATGGTAAAATTGCAGTTGGGCTAAACATAATAAAACAGTCAGGCAGTAATACTGTTCAGGTTGCAAAATCTGTAAACAAAGAAATAACTAAACTGAAAAAGGAAATGCCAGAGGGCGTATCTGTAAACCTCGCACAAGATAATAGTACTTTTATTGAAGAATCTGTTGATGATGTTTTATTTGATATCACTTACGGAGGATTATTAGCTGTTATAGTTGTCTATTTTTTCCTTGCAAACTTCAGAGCTACTATTATAAGCGGGCTTGCACTTCCGGCTTCAATAATTGCAAGCTTCATTGTAATGTTTGCACTCGGTTTTACACTAAATATGATGTCATTATTAGCGCTTTCATTAGCTGTAGGATTATTGATCGATGATGCGATAGTTGTAATTGAAAATATATACAGGCATATGTCCGAAGGAGCTACGCCAATGGAGGCTGCTAAATCCGCCTCCGAAGAAATAGGACTTGCTGTTATGGCTACAACATTTACTATTGTAGCTGTATTTGTTCCTGTTGCATTTATGCCGGGAATTGTTGGAAGATTTTTCTATCAGTTTGGTTTAACTATTTCTGCAGCGGTACTGGTTTCTTTATTTGTTGCTTTTACGCTTACTCCTATGCTTTCTTCAAGATGGCTGCACCGTGAAGATGAGGCTCTATCACCTAAAGGAAATTTACTTACAAAATCACTTTACTACTTTAATCATTTCTTTGAGATACTTAGTGCAAAATACAGTATTGCATTAAAATGGTCATTAACTCATAGAAAAACTATTGTATTTGGTTCAATAGTAATTTTTATGAGCAGTTTCTTTGTAATGGGTATGCTTGGTTCTCAGTTTTTCCCGGATAGCGATCAAAGTCAGTTTAACGTTGTTGTTAACGCTTTACCGGGGAGTTCCCTGGAACAAACAAGTGCAATCTGCGATAAGGTTGAAAAGATTTTGAATGATAAACCTGAAGTATTGACAGTACTTACTACAATTGGCTCAGGAAATGACCCGGTTACAAAAGCAAATATATTAGTAAAACTTGTTAAGACTAAAGAAAGAAAAAAATCTGATAAAGAAATAATGAATGATCTGCGGAATCAGGTTAAGTTCATTCCCGGAGCCAGAATCAGTATGCTCTTACAAGGCGGGCCTGGCGGTGCACAAAAACCAATTACTCTTAGTATTCGTGGTGCAGACCTGAACAAACTTCAGCTTATATCGGAGAAAGTGGAAGCTATAGTTAAATCAACTCCTGGTGCAGTAGATGTTGAAAACAGTTTAGACCTCTCAAAACCTGAAGTCAGAATTAATATCGATAGAGAAAAAGCTTCTGATTTATCTGCCAATCCATATCTTATAGCAACAACTGTTCGCGCAATGGTTGATGGCTTTGTTGCAACTCAATTTAAAGAAGGTGATGAACAAATAGATGTGAGAGTCAGACTGAAGAAAGAGCAGAGAGAAAATATAAATGATCTTTCTTTACTTACTATAAAAAGTTATAAAAAAATATCCGGACTGGATTTCCTGATTCCAATTACTGATATTGCTACCATAACTCAGGGTGTTGGACCTTCCAAAATCAGCAGATATGACAGACAAAAGGAAATCAGAGTTGATGCTAATCTTTATAAAAGGTTTCCGGGAGTTGTGTTATCAGAAATTCTGAAAGAGACTTCGAAATTAGAGATAGAGCCGGGATATTCAATAAGTGTTATTGGACAGGCTCAAATGCAGGAAGAATCATTTACAAACATTCTTATTTCATTGATGCTTGCGATCGTTTTTGTGTATATAGTTTTGGCTGCTCAGTTTGATAGTTTTATTCATCCTTTTTCTATAATGCTCGCATTACCAATGTCTATTATAGGAGCTGTATTGGCACTGCTGATTTTTAATAGTTCATTATCAGTCCTTTCATTAATTGGTATAATTATGTTAATGGGCTTAGTAACAAAGAATGGTATCTTACTTGTCGATTATACAAATGTTTTGCGTGAAAGAGGTATTCCAAGATTTGAAGCATTACTTCAGGCAGGTCCAACCAGATTACGACCAATATTAATGACAACTTTTGCAATGATTTTTGGAATGCTGCCTGTTGCACTTGCATTGGGTGAAGGAGCTGAATTCAGAGCGCCGATGGGACAAGCTGTAATCGGAGGTTTAATTACTTCAACACTGCTGACACTTTTTATTGTACCAGTTGCCTATTCAATCCTGGATGATTTAGGAAGTCTTAAATTCTCAACTTTAATTAATAAAATATTTAAAAGAAGAAAAAAATAATTCGGAATATTAAAATGAAATTAACATTCTTGGTTTATCGCGATATTTTAGACGGAAGAATTTCTGAAGCTTTAAATGATCTTAATATTGATTATTACACAGAATGGGAAGGTGTAAAAGGTAAAGGTCATAAAACTGATGCACATTTAGGTAACAGACCTTTCCCTGGTTTTAATAATGTTCGGATGATTGCATTTAGTGATGATTCAAAGATTGAAGAGCTTGGAGATAAAATAAATGAATTAAATTTAACTGTTGAACGGGAAGATAACAAAATCAGACTCTTTCAAATCCCGCTTGAAAGAATTGTATAAAAACCTTTATAAAAAAAGCGGGTTGTTACTAACCCGCTTTTTCGTTTTAAAATCTTATTAAAAAAAATATTAAGCAAAAAAGGCTTTCAGGATAGCATACCCGAAAGCCTTTAACATCTGTTTTTATAATTTTATTATTCTATTATTCTTTTATTTCATTTCCGTTTTTATCTAATAAAATTGGTTCACCAAGTCCAAGTTTCTTTAATTGCTCAAATTGAGTTTCCTTATCACCGGCTATAAGATATATCATCTTATCAGGATTGATATATTTTTCAGCGAGCATCTTATGTTCATCAAATGTCATTTCTTCAATTTGTTTTTCCTGCAATTTTATGTAATTGAACGGAAGATCATATTTAACTATTTCGGAAAGCATTCTTCTTAATGCACCAATAGTTTCAAATTTTAAAGCATTTGATTTTATCAAAGATTCTTTTGTGAATTTAAGATCCTCATCAGAAATACCATTTCTGTATTTAAGCATTTCATCACGGAATATCTCAACAGATTCCAATGTAGCGTTAGTCTGAACACCGGCACTTGCAACAAAATAACCCGGATATTCATAACCTGAAAAACCAGTCCTTGCACCGTAAGTATAACCTTTTTCTTCCCTGAGAATAAGATTTACAAAACCGTTAAAGCTGCCGCCTAATTTATAGTTCATTACTGTTGCTTTAAAATAATCAGGATCAGTAAACGGCATTCCTAATGCTCCAATCCTTATCTCTGATTGCCTTGCTCCGGGAAAATCTATAAAATATAATTTTGAGCTTTGATATGAATTATATTTATCCGGGAGTTTAACAACAGTTCCTTTTTTCTTCCAGCGGCTTTCAAGACTTGTAAATTTATCAATCGCAGATTCCTTAGATACATCTCCTGCAACACAAATATTTGCATTCTGTGGATCAAACGCTGTATCATAATATTTCATCAGATCCTGAATTGTAATGGATTGAACAGATTCCTCATTACCAACTGTATTGTTTGATAATATATTATCTTTACCATAAATCAATAATGAAAAAACATTTGCGGCAGTTGCACTTGCAGAGGTTTTGGATCGGTTTATACTCTCAATGACCTCATTTTTTAATCTATCAAATTCTTTTTTATCCCATCTTGGTTCAAATAATATTTCTTCTACTAATCCAAATGTTTCAGCAAATTTATAAGAAAGACAATTAGCTCTTATATTTATTTCATCATTAGAAGCTGATACTGAAATATTTGCACCAAGGTCTTCAATAGCCTGTTCAAGTTCCAATGGAGTTTTTGTTTTAGTCCCTTGAGTTAACATACGTGCAACCAGGTTTGCAGTACCAACTTTATCAGGATTATCAAGCAGCATTCCCCCGCTTATTGAAATCTGAAAGTCAACCAAAGGAAGCTCGTTTTGTTTAATCCCAAGTATTTTAATTCCATTATCCAAATCCCATTTCCAGATATTCTGCTGTTTTAATAACGCATCAGGCCCATTAGCGGGCATTTGAGATCTATCAAAAGAAGATATCAGCTTATCAACTTTTACAAGATTTTCCGGTTTATTGCGCAAAGCCGATTGTTCTTCTTCTGTAAATGTTTTGATATTATCATCAGGGATTACAAATAATTCGGAATTTTCGGCTGCTAATTCAGATTTACCTTTTGGTACTATACTAAGCAGCACATACTTCTGATCTTTTATATATTTATTATAAACCCTCCATACATCTTCGCTTGTTATTGAGAGCATTTTGTTCAGGTCGGTATTCAGATAACCCGGAGTGCCCTTAAATACATTATAAGTAGCAAGCTGATATGATTTACCAAGTACACTGGAAATTGAATTATAAAATTGTGTTTCAATTCCTGCTTTGGTTCTTTCAAGATCTTTTTCTGTAAATCCGTCTTTCTCAAATTTTTCAAAACCTTCAAGAATAGTTTTTTCAACTTCAGTCAGATTCTTATTCGGATATGTTCTTACAACAATTCTGAAATCCCCTGCTATTTCTTCGCCATTATCAAAAACATAAAATGATGGAGCAAGTTTTTTCTCTTCAACCAATAACTTATACAAAGGTGATTTTTTTCCTCTGCCGATCAGATCAGCCAGAACATTTAATGCATAACTATCATCGGAATAATTTTCTACAGCCGGAAATATCATAGTAAGTTCAGGTGACTGAGCAAAGTTGTCTTCATAATAAGCTTTCTTAAAATCATTAAGTTTTATCAGCATTGGTTTCAGAGGTTCAACCGGTGCAGAGGAAGTAATTTCTCCAAAATATTTTTCAATCCAGTTTTTTGTTTGTTCAACATCAAAATCACCTGAAACAACCAGCGTAGCATTATTTGGTCCATACCATTTAGTATAAAAGTTATGTACATCTTTTAGAGTTGCATTCTGCAGATCTTCCAATGAACCAATAGTAGTCCAGTTATATGGATGCCCGTCAGGATAAAGAAGTTTTCCTATAATATAGCTTGATTGTCCGTATGGTCTGTTATCATAATTTTGTCTTTTCTCATTCTGTACTACCTGCTGCTGATTAAGAAAGGCATCATAAGTAACGGTTGGCAGCATAAATCCCATTCTATCAGCTTCAAGCCACAATGCTAATTCCAAAGCGCTGTTCGGAACAACTTCAAAATAAATTGTTCCATCTTTCCACGTACCGCCGTTTAAAGTTCCGCCATTTCCCTGAATCAATTTGAAGAATTGATCCTGACCAACGTGTTGAGATTCCTGAAACATAATATGTTCAAATAAGTGAGCAAATCCAGTTTTACCGGTTACTTCTCTGTTGCTTCCAACATGATATTGGATTGCAACTGCTGCAATCGGATCTGATCTGTCAATGTGTAAGATTACATCAAGCCCGTTCTTAAGAGTATATTTTTCAAACTCAAGCTTAAATTCAGTTTGAGCGGAAATATTTTGATGAATTAAGATAATAGAAAGCAATACGAGAAAATAATTCTTAAGCATAAAACCTCCGCAATATTTAATAATTGGTGTTTTAAAGTGAACTAACACTACATTTTGATAATATCAAAAAGAAAGGCTAAAAGACTAAGACATTTTATTGTATTCATCTAAAGCTAATTTTTCCAAATCTGATTTCATTTCTCTTGGTAAAATAACAGTCTCATGAAATTTACCGTCTTTCCCCTTTTCATCGGGTGCAGAAATAAACAGTCCTTTGCTGCCATTAATAATTCTGAATCCTTTAATAATAATTTCGTTGTCTAATTGAATATCAAAAAAAGCAAGAGTTTTACTGGTGCCTGAGCTTTGAATTTTATTCATTCGATAGATTTTCATAAAGATTACTCCGGTTAGATTAAATTGAAAAATTTCATAACGAAGTTAATAACAAGTCAAAAACTTGACAAACTAAATTTTTAAAAAAATAATTATTATTATTTCAAGGGCAGAATATCTGAATGAGAAATCTCTTTAAAACGAAAGAGTCCGCTTAAAAACGGACTCAATCGCTAACTAACTACTAACCAACTAATGGAAAGGATTATTTCATAAGTACCATTTTACGAACCTGAACAAAGTTATTTGTCTCAAGTTTGTAGAAATAGATTCCGGAAGCATGATTTGCTGCATTCCATGTAACACTATAATTACCGGCAGATCTTACTCCGTCAGCAATTACATCAACCTGATTTCCAAGAGCATCATATATTATCACTTTAACATTAGCCTGCTCAGGAATTGAGAAATCAATTGTAGTTGTAGGGTTAAATGGATTAGGATAATTATTTGATAAAGTATAAGAATTTGGTAATTCAGAATTCATATCATCAATGCTTACAACACCGCCCAATTTTCCGATAGATAAATAAAGCAAGCCTACTATATACCTTGGATTGTGCATACCAAAACTTCTGTCTTCTTGTATAATTTTATAGTTAAATAATGCACCTGCTTCATCTGGTGTAAAGGTCGAATCAATAAAATTGATTTCCGGGGAACCATAAGGAGGCAGTAACAATGCTAACTGATGTAACAGTCCTTCAACTTCGATTTGTAAACCCTCTGCAACACCGTTTTTATCAAGATCTGCATTACTATTTATATAAAGTTTTTTCTGATTGAAATCTGTACCAAAGTTGCCATGGCAGTTAACACAAGCTTTAACGTTATCTTGTCCTAAAGCATTACTCATATTGAATGTATGTCCGCCGACACTTAAATCAGGATTAAGAACATTATCATTCTCAAACATGTGACAACCAACGCAGGTATTTTCAATATCTACAAAGTGCGGAGACTGATCCAGAGTTTCGCCCC
>JAVEUY010000464.1:0-2545 GCA_034005315.1 Ignavibacteriaceae bacterium
GCTTGAAATAAACAATATTACTTTAAAAAATGATTCTTTGTTTAAAATTACAACCAGAGCTCAATTAATTCTTAATAAATATAAAGATGGTGAGCTTGCTGATTATAAAATAAAAAAACCATCAGGTGAAATTGTTGAAACTAAAGTGGTTGTAAAGAAACTTATTCAGTTTGACTCTTTAGCTTCGGAGATAAGTGCTTTAATATTTTTACTTATAGGTTTTATTGTATATAGTGCTAAACCTGATGGACTATCACATAAGCTATTTTTTGCACTGGGTATTACAAGTGTTTTATCTGCTGCTAATGTTCTTGTCCCGTTTGATTATGTATTTGTTCAATTTATCCAGGAGCATCCAATTAGTGCTGCTTTTATTGTTACAATACTAATTCCAAATAAGGTTTTTGGTCCGATAATATTGCTGTATTTTGTATGGACTTTTCCAAATCCTTTTAGATTTGCAGAAAAAAAATCAGTTAAGTTAACTTTATTATTAGTTAGTTTACTGTTAAGCTTAATCGGTATCGCATTAGCTATATCTTTGTATTTCACCCGTTTCGAATCTATTGTATGGTTTACAATTTATCAGGTTGCAGTCGGGATATTATTGATAGCAGTGTACGGTGTTTCCTGGGTATCACTTATCATACAATACAAACGAGAGACGAACAGGAAACTCAAAAAACCGCTGCTCATATTTGTTCTTGCGTTTACTTTTGCTATTCTTTTACTTCTTTATGTCGGGACTATAGCTCCGGCAATCTCTGATACAGTTTTCAATTCGCCTGAATATTATATGCCGATTATACTTTATGTATTTGTTCCCGTTGCATTTGCTTATGCGATATTTAAATATCATCTGCTTGACGTTAGTATTGTTGTAAGAAATACAATTATCTACGGTGCTGCTATGGCAACAATAGCAGGAATTTATTTTGTTGTGATTTATCTTCTTGGGCAGGGGATTGGTAATTTGTTTGGTAAAGAAAGTCAGGGTTTTGTAGCCGGCATTCTGTTTTTGATTTTTGCTTTTGTATTTCAATCTACAAAAGATCGTTTTCAGGATTTTCTAACAAGAAAGTTTTATCCCGAACAATTCGCCTATCAAAGAGTGTTAATACAATTTAATAATGATGTAGCTACCGTTGTAGGCAGTGAAAAGATACTGGATATTACAGCGGCAACCTTTGTGGAGGCACTGAAAATAAACAAGTTTGGAATTCTTATTAAAGACTACAAGAAAGATGTTTTATCTCTTGCACGCGGAGTTGGCTTTTCAAATTCAGATTGTATAATTGAAAAATCAAATCTCATTTCTGTGGTTAATGAAAAATTAATCTATACACAATATCAGGTAATTGAACAACAGGATTTTGAAACAGTATTTCCGGGTAAGTCTGAAAGATTAATTGCTGAAGGTGTGTACTCTGTTATTCCGATGATAATAAAATCTAAAGTTGTTGGTGCGTTGTTATTCGGATTAAAGTATTCAGGTTCTAAGTTTGGCGGTAAAGATATCGAACTACTTAATGCGGCAGCTAATCAAATAGCTGTTGCTCTTGAAAATGCAAGATTATATCAATTAGAATCCGAAAAAATAAAAATTGAACGCGAACTTGATCTTGCAAGACAAATTCAGCAAAGTCTTTTACCTAAAGCTATCCCTCAGATAAATGGATTAGACATCAGTGGTCAGATGATTCCTGCAATGCAGGTTGGCGGGGATTATTTTGATCTTATTCAGATATCTGATACAAAATTATTTGTTGCAGTTGGTGATGTTTCCGGTAAAGGACTTTCTGCATCGTTTTATATGACCAAAGTACAGACTATGATACAATTAGCAAGTAACAATAGCCTGTCGCCTAAAGAAATTCTTGTTGAAGTCAATAAAAAAATGTATGAAACAATGGAGCGAAACTGGTTTGTTACATTAACACTTGCTTTATTCGATATAGAAAACCGCACTGTAAGATTCTGCAGAGCCGGACATTTACCCCTTATTACTGCTAATAACGGAAAAGTTGAAGCAATAAGAAGTGAGGGAATTGGTCTTGGTTTAGAAAAAGGAGATGTGTTTGAGCGAACACTCAAAGAAGAAGAGATTAAAATTAAATCCAAACAGATATTTGCTTTCTTTTCAGATGGCATAACAGAAGCAATGAATGAAAAAAATGAGTTGTTTGGTGATGCAAAGCTAAACGCTTTGATTATAGGAAGCTCTGAATATCCTTCGGGCAGACTTATGCAGAATGTTTGGGAAGCAGTTAAAAATTTCCGTGGTTCAACTCCTCCAAATGATGATATGACTATGGTGATTGTGAAGGTTATATAAAAAGTTTAAGAATCAAAACTATAAATACGTCCGTTTTTTTCTTTTATATTATTTTTGTGAGATTAAATAGTCTTTTTAAGGAGCTGTAATGCTTCAAGGGAAAAGTTACAATTAAGAAAAAATAATGTTTGTTAAATAAAATCATTTCTTTAAGCTGCATTGTTTCTTGCCTCCCAATATTGAGCTCTGTTAGTTTCAGCTTTTTCTAGT
>JAVEUY010000047.1:0-11427 GCA_034005315.1 Ignavibacteriaceae bacterium
TAAATTCTGTTAGCCAGTATTCATTTACACGATCAACAAAATACTTTGTAGCACTGCTTTCATGATTAAAATCATTAAAAACATTAAATGGATGTCTTGCAGTTGGGTTTAAATAAGGATTTTCAGCAGCGGGTCTGTTGTTTACATTATCCCACCAAAGCATTGCAAGCGGAGAAGCATTATCAGCCTGGTTTAAAACCATATCAAGTATTACAGCAATTCCGTTCAGATGACAAACATCAATAAACTCTTTAAGCTTATCTGCAGTTCCATAATATTTGTCAACAGCAGTATGATAAATAGGATTATATCCCCAGCTAAGATTTCCGCTAAATTCCATTATCGGCATTAGCTCAATTGCATTAACGCCAAGAGTTTTTAAATATGATAAAGTATCAATTAGAAATTGAAATGTACGCTGTGTTGAAAAATCTCTTACAAGTAATTCATAGATAACTATCATTTCTTTATCAGGTCTGATATAGTCCGATGCCTGCCATTGATATTCTGATTGATTAGTTTGAACAATACTAACTATTCCGGAAGTCTTGCCAGAAGGATAAGGTTTAAGCGATGGATATACAGATGAAGGAATATATTCATCATTCCAGGGATCAAGTATTTTTTCTGAATAAGGATCACCTGTTCTGATGCTGCCATCCACAAAATATTGAAATGCATATTCTGTCCCGGGACTTAATGTTAAGTCAATCCACCAGATAACACTATCAGCATTAACATAATGACGATTAAGAAAATAATTAGTCTGTATTTTCCAATCGTTAAAATCACCGATTAAATAAACATACTCTTTATAAGGCGCAAACAAAGCAAGTGTTGCAGTAGTTGAACTTGTATAATTCAATCCGGGACGTAAACCGTTCGGCAACGGAGAATTATTCATTGCCGGATTAGAGAACATCACAAATACTGTTGAATCCGCATTTCCTGTTGTATCAATACCAACTACTTTCAGATAGTGTGGTCCGACGGAAAACTGGGAGTAATCAAAATTAAATGATAAACTACTGGTATTAGTTTGAGCAACCAGAACATCATCAACTGAAAGTGTTAATAAAGAAATTTTTGTTCCCAATTCAACCGCTTCAATATTTATCGGAACTACTTCTCCTTCATTAAGAAATGCAGGTGAACGCAAAGGGTCACTATAATCAACAGAAACCTGTGGATTCAGAATAATCAGATTTAATCCTGTTTCATAAAGATCAATAAAAATATCCGGTCTGGTCTGCTTTGTTCCATCTGAGCTGCGGAATACAATCGCAAGCTGTAAGATTTTTTCTACCAGATTAGTTACAGAATAAAATGACCTTGGAAAACCAATTGTAAGTTTATACAAATTTTGTCCAAGTCTGGTTAACGCAGGTTGATTTGAATTGTTTCTCCAATCTCCGATTACGTGCTGCCATTGACCAAGATTTGTATTTACTCCGGTGTGCGCATATACAGTTCCTGTGTAGTTTAACAATTCAGTTGCACCAGGCTGTGCAGCATCAAAGATAACAACGATGCTGTCATTCTGGGTTGGATATAATGGTTCAGTAGTAACTATTTGTGCAAAGTTTAATGCTGCAAAAAGAGAAACAATAATCAAAGATAAAACAAATTTATTCATACTCTATTCCTGCATACCTGTTATTTGAACAATTATTTCACGTCTTCTTGGTCTATTATCAAAATCAATAATAATAATCTGCTGCCAAGTGCCCAAAATTAAAGATTTATTTTTAAATGGTACCGTAAAAGAAGCACCTTGCAGAGATGCTCTTACATGTGAATGTCCGTTGCCATCATGCCAGGTATTGTTGTGTTCATAATTATGATTTTGAGGAATAATTTTTTCAAAGAACCGCGGATAATCTTTTAACAAACCCGGTTCATATTCAATTGTAGTAATTCCTGCTGTTGAGCCGGCTACAAAAACAAGTGCACTGCCTTCCAAAAAATTATTATCTGATATAACTTGTTGAACATATTTTGTAATGTCAATTATATCACAGCTTCCTTTACTGTTAATCATAAAAGAATATGTTTCAATTTTTAACTGCATAATTATTCTGCTGATAATAAAAAAAGGCTCGCATTACTGCGAACCTTTTATTGTAAAATAAATGATTATTTAATTGCCGGAAGAATCATATTTTTCCGGTTCCACATTAGGATCAGGATGTTCAAGTGCTTCATCAAAGAAAACGAGTTCTTCAGATTTTTCCACATGCTTGGCAATAATTGTAGTTCCTTCTTTAAACGAGCCGCGCAAGATTTCCTCAGCAAGCGGATCTTCAACATACTTCTGAATAGCTCTGCGTAAAGGACGTGCACCAAATTTTTCATCAAATCCTTTGTTAACAAGAAAATCTTTTGCAGATTCATCAAGCTGAAAGTGAAGCTTATTCTCTTTAACATTAGCATGAAGATCCTTGATTTCGATGTTGATAATCTGGTAAATATCTTCCTTAGTCAGATTTCTGAATATGATAGTATCATCAATACGATTTAAAAATTCAGGATTAAATAATCTCTTCATCGCATCTTCTACAGTATCTTTAAGTGTTGAATATCTATCAACATTCTCATCACCGCCAAAACCAAATTTACTAATGTTCTTAATATCTTTAGTTCCTGCATTTGATGTCATTATAATGATAGTATTTTTGAAATCAACTTTTCTTCCCAGAGAATCAGTAAGAGTTCCATCATCAAGCACCTGAAGCAGCAAACTGAAAATATCAGGATGTGCTTTTTCTATCTCATCAAAAAGAACAACCGAGTAAGGTTTTCTTCTTACCTTTTCTGTTAACTGACCGCCTTCTTCGTAACCGACATATCCGGGAGGCGCTCCGACTAATCTGGAGACAGAAAACTTTTCCATATACTCGCTCATATCAATTCTTACTAATGCGTCTTCGCTATCAAATAAATATTTTGCAAGAACTTTACAGAGTTCTGTCTTACCTACTCCTGTAGGACCTAAAAAGATAAAGCTGCCGATAGGGCGATTAGGATTTTTTAATCCTGCACGTGTTCTGCGGATTGCTTTTGTAAGTTTTGCAACTGCTTCATCCTGCCCGACAATATGCTGTTTTAATGCATCATCCATTTTCAGCAATTTTTCAGATTCGGTTTGAGCAATCCTGTTAACAGGGATTCCAGTCATCATAGCAACAACTGTAGCAATATCATCTTCACTTACATCGTGTACTATATCTTTTGTTTTTGTATCCCATTCACGCTTTGCAGTATCAAGGTCAGAAAGGAGATTTCTTTCCTTATCGCGCAGTCTTGCTGCTTCTTCATAATCCTGCATTTTAACCACGCGTGCTTTTTCTTTTTTTACACCTTCAATCTCTTCTTCAAGTTCAAGGATTTCCTGCGGCACTTCAAAGTTGCCCATATGCACTCTTGAACCAGCTTCATCAATTACATCTATTGCCTTATCAGGCAAATGTCTGTCTGTTATATAACGGTTACTTAACTTAACAGCAGTTTCAATTGCATCTTTAGAATACTTTACTCGATGATGCTCTTCGTATTTGAATTTAATGTTTTCAAGTATCTGAAGTGTTTCATCGTATGTTGGCGGATCAACCATAACTTTCTGAAATCTTCTGTCAAGTGCTCCGTCAGTTTCAATAAATTTTCTGTATTCATCAAAAGTTGTAGCACCGATACATTGAATATCCCCGCGGGCTAAAGCTGGTTTAAACATATTTGAAGCATCAAGCGAACCGCTTGCACCGCCGGCACCAACGATTGTATGAAGTTCATCGATAAAAAGTATAACATCTTCCGCCTTTTCAAGTTCATTCATCAATGCTTTCATTCTCTCTTCAAATTGTCCGCGGTATTTTGTACCTGCTACAAGTCCGGCAAGGTCTAAAGTTACAACTCTCTTATCCTGAAGAGTTCTTGGTACTTTCTTTTGAATTATGCGGAGTGCCAGTCCTTCTGCAATTGCAGTTTTACCAACACCCGGCTCACCAATAAGAACAGGATTATTCTTTTTTCTTCTGCTTAAAATCTGTGCAACACGTTCAATTTCTTTTTCTCTGCCAACAACCGGATCAAGTTTATCTTCATTAGCAAGTTTTGTAAGATCACGACCAAAGTTATCAAGCACAGGGGTTTTGGTTTTTTCTGTTTTCTTATCAAATGACTGCGGAGCTTTTTGACCTGGGTCCTTAGGATTTTTTGCACTGAGCATTGAATTTAATTCTGCACGTGCAGCATCATAAGTAATATTAAATTGATGAAGAATCTGTGTGGCAATATTATCTTCATCTCTTAAAAGTGAAAGCAGCAGATGCTCAGTACCTATAACATCTGCTTTATAAATTTTTGATTCTATCTGTGTAATCTTTAAAACTTTTTCTGCTTGTTTAGTCAGTGGAATGTTACCGATTGTTAATGTACCACCGGAAGTTCTGACAGTATCTTCAATTGCTTTTTTTAATTTTAGTAAATCACATTCAAGATTTCTTAAAATTTTTACAGCAACACCTTGTCCTTCACGGATAATTCCAAGGAGAAGATGCTCTGTGCCGATATAATCGTGACCAAGTCTTAGAGCTTCTTCCCTGCTAAGTCTTATTACATCCTGTAATCTATCCGAAAAATTTCCGTCCATATTTCTCCTTATTTTTGCTATAAATGAACCAAAATATCTTGAATTTTGGTTTCGGTATAGAAATATACTAATAGTGATACGCCGTATCAAGGCAACATTAAATGATAGTTAAATCATCACAATTTTGCTTTAGATAGACATTTTAAATAAGGGCAATTCAAATGCCAGTAAACTTTGGTTAATTTTTTGCTTAATTTCATATTGAAAGAAAATTTGTTCTGCTAAAATGATATTTTTAACGTCATAAAATCTTAACAATGGTCATTAAGGCAGATAATTTAACAGAAAATTTAATCTATAAAAACTATGGAGAGTAAATGGAAGCATTAACCGGATTATCACTCATTATTATAATCGCAATTATTATCTTCTTATTTCTGTTTCTCTATTTCGTTCCTTTGGGATTATTTATTACTGCATACTTTTCGGGAGTAAAAGTTAAGATAGTAAGAGACCTGATTGGAATGAGATTAAGAAAAGTTCCGCCTGTTTTAATTGTAAGAAATATGATTACTGCAACAAAAGCCGGATTGTCTGTTGACCAGGCAAGAATGGAGGCACACTTTCTTGCAGGCGGCAATGTTACAAAAGTAATAAATGCACTTATCTCTGCAGACAAAGCAAATCTCGGATTAACTTTTGAGCGCGCCACTGCAATTGACCTTGCCGGAAGAGATGTACTTGAAGCAGTAAAAATGTCTGTTGTTCCTAAAGTTATCGAAACGCCGATGGTTTCTGCAGTTGCAAAAGATGGTATTCAATTAAAAGCTATGGCAAGAGTTACTGTCCGCGCAAACATTGAAAGATTAGTTGGTGGTGCAGGCGAAGCAACTGTTCTTGCAAGAGTTGGTGAAGGAATAGTTTCGACTATCGGATCAAGTGAATCTCATAAAGATGTGCTCGAAAATCCTGATAAGATATCAAAATCAGTTTTAGCAAAAGGATTAGACAGCGGAACCGCATTCGAGATTTTATCAATCGATATTGCTGATGTTGATATTGGTCAGAATATCGGTGCTATACTTCAGGCTGATCAGGCAGAAGCTGATTTAAAAGTTGCGCGAGCAAAAGCAGAAGAAAGACGCGCTGCTGCTGTTGCAACTGAACAGGAAAATATTGCTGAGGTTGCAAAAATGAAAGCGAAAGTTGTTGAAGCTGAATCAGAAGTTCCTAGAGCAATGGCTGAAGCTTTCAGAAGCGGAAGACTTGGTGTGATGGATTATTATAATCTGAAAAATATTCAAGCTGATACTGAAATGAGAACTTCAATTGCGCAACCTGATGAAAAGAAAAAAACTGATTCATAAAAGTTTTTTGAAGTGTATATAAAACGTAAAGTAAATAAGATTTAGAGAAACTAAATGGATGATTTATTTCAATACCTTATCTGGGGTTTTATAATTTTCAGTTTCTTAAGTTCATTCTTTAAAAAGAAAGAGCCGCCAAAAAAAACTTCGGCAAATAGAAACCAAAGAGCTGATTCAAATGTATCTTTAAAGCAGGATTCATCTTCCAAACCTGAGGTAATTACTCAGAGAAGAGGTGAATATGATATTCTCAGAGAGATTGAAAATCTTTTTAAAGGTGAGATGAATATTCCTCAGACAAAACCTCGTCCTGTTAAAGAGACTATTGATTATTCAGAGCATGAAATTAAAAATAAATATCCAGAGCTTGCGGATGATAAAAGATTTCATAGAAGTGTGGAAGATAAAAAACCAATCGGAGCCAGAAAAACTTACGATGAAAATATAATCAGCAGGAAAACCGTTAAGGGTCAAACTAAAGCAGCTAGTGCCAAAATAGAAGCCGAAGCAAGAAAGTTTGAACAAATTTTAGCCGGGCAGCATAAACAAAAAACAGGCATTACTGATTTTCAACGTAAATTAAAAAATCCCGTTTCAATTAAAGAGTATATTTTATTTTCAGAAATTTTAGGAAAACCAAAAGCGCTGCGTAGATGAATCAAAAGAAATATGTTTTAAAAAGGAGATTACAAACGGGCTTGGTTAACAAAATTGACGAAGCCCGTTTTACAATTAATTATCAGGAAGAATTAAACGCTTCACAGTTTGAAGCAGCTTCAGCAGTAAACGGATGTTATCTGATTATTGCAGGTGCAGGAACCGGTAAAACAAGAACGCTCGTTTACCGTGTAGCAAGATTAATTGAACTTGGCTACGATCCAAACTCAATTTTGCTTCTAACATTCACTCGTAAAGCTGCTAATGAAATGATGAAACGAGCATCAATGCTGCTTGATGACCGTTGTTCAAAAATAAGAGGCGGAACTTTTCATTCGTTTGCTAATTTAACATTACGAAAATATGCAAAGGCTATCGGAATTGAATCTGCTTTTACAATTCTTGATCAGGGTGATAGTGAAGATGTTATAAATCTTATCCGCTCGCAGGACGGCTTTCTGACAAAGGATAAAAGATTTCCAAACAAGCAGACACTTAACAAAATTTACAGCCTAAGTGTTAATACAGGAAAGAAGATTGAAGAAATTATTGAGAATGATTATCCGCATTTTCTTCCTTTGCTTGATAAGATTTCAGATATTCAAAAAATATTTGTTGAATATAAAAGAAGAAATAATCTTCTTGATTATGATGACTTGCTGGTTTATCTGCGTGAGTTCCTGAAGAAAGATTCACCTGCAGTCAAAGCTCTCCTTTCTGAAATAAAATTTGTAATGGTTGATGAATACCAGGACACGAATCACTTACAGGCAGAAATTGTAAAAGGTCTTGCTAAGTATAATAATAATGTAATGGTTGTTGGTGATGATTCACAGGCAATTTATTCTTTTCGCGGTGCAGATTTTCATAACATAATGGAATTTCCAAAACTGTTTAATAATGTAAAGATAATTAAGCTCGAAGAAAATTACAGAAGCGTTCAATCAATTCTGGATTTTGCAAACCGGATTAATGATGCAGCAATTGAAAAGTATAAGAAAGATCTTTTTACAAGGCGAGGCAGCGGACAACTGCCGAATATTATTGCTGCAACTACCGATAATCTTCAATCTAAATTTATTGTAGAAAAAATTCTTGACCTGAGAGAAGAAGGCGTTAATCTGAAAGATATTGCTGTGTTGTTTCGTTCATCTTTCTTTTCATTTGATCTGGAACTTGAACTTTCTAAGGCAAACATTCCTTTTCAAAAATTCGGAGGAATGAAGTTTGTTGAAACTGCACACATTAAGGATGTAATGGCTTTACTTCGGATTGTTGTCAATCCAAAAGATGTTATTAGCTGGTACAGAGTTTTACTTTTGCACGAAGGAGTAGGTCCGAAAACAGCACAGAGAATACTTGATGAACTTGCGACAGCAAAAATTACTATAAAAGCTGAACCCGGTGATCAGCCTGAGTTTAAGTATCACAAGCTTGGTCATTTGTTTTATCTGTTATATGAATTGCAAAAGAAAAAATATATTCCTTCAGAGATGGTTCAGAAAGTTCTTGAATATTACTGGGATTTATTTAAAGCCAATTATGATGATTGGAATAAACGTAAAAAGGATTTGGAAATATTTCAGAATATAGTTGAGAATTATACTTCGCTTGATTCTTTACTTTCTGATATGGCAATCGAACCGATTATTGAAAGTGTTGTTGATGTTGATGCAACCGATAAAGAAGAAGAATATGTTACTCTTTCCACTATTCATTCAGCAAAAGGATTGGAATGGCATTCAGTTTTTATTATTCACGCTGTTGAAGGATACTTCCCTTCTGCAAGATCGGTTGAAAATCCTGAATCTCTGGAAGAAGAAAGAAGATTGATGTATGTTGCTTCAACCAGGGCTAAAAATAATTTATATGTTTCTTATCCGATGAATTTATATGATCGTGAAGCCGGAATGACACTATCAAAGCCATCACGATTCATTTCAGAAATTACTCCTGACCTGGCAGAAGGCTGGCTGCTGGAGGATGATTTTTAATATTCAGCAGTTATTGCAGAGATAAAAACCAATGAAGTAATAAATTGAAATAATTTACAGATTACTCTTAATGATATACCTGTCTTTATATAAGCAGGATCGGAATGGTAATAACAACTTGCATTAAAGTATCATCTCATTCTTTTTTCGTTCTTCATATTCTTTTTTCTGCTGTAATCTTTCCTGATACCAATTATACTGACTAATCCATTTATCAACTTCGTATTTTATCAGGTAACAATAAAAATAAAAGAAAGCTAAAGGAATTAATAATGCAGCTTCAAAAGCTAACGTATCTTTAAATATTAAATAACCAAGTAATTCGGGAATAATAATCAT
This sequence comes from Ignavibacteriaceae bacterium, assembly GCA_034005315.1. Taxonomy (GTDB): domain Bacteria; phylum Bacteroidota; class Ignavibacteria; order Ignavibacteriales; family Ignavibacteriaceae; genus IGN3. Next base: position 8,946 of record JAVEUY010000047.1, read on the forward strand.
TACGAAGAACAGTATTATCCAACCAAACTTTTTTTCTTTTGTAAGAACATAAAAGATATATGGTGTAAACAGAATTGCAGCAAGTGCAAATACTCCAATTATAATTTTAATAATTGTTATCGGATCAATCCCAATGGAAATCATTACATAGAACAGAATGAATCTTAAAAACAGAATCAATGCAAATGATGAATTAGAAATTTGTCTTTGATAATATAAAATATCCCTGAATCTTTGAACAAGTTCAATATTTTTTATTATACTTCTATTTTCCTCCACTGCTTCGCCTCTTGCTAAAACAAATCATTTTTAAGTTTTTCTTCTTCCTCTTTCTTTAATCTCTTTTGTTCTAATCTGTTTTGATGTCCGTAGTACTCAGTCAGCCATTCATTTATTTGTGCTCTTAACAGATAACAGAATAAAGAATATAGAAAAATCGGGTAAAGCGCAGCAAAATTATGAAACACAGATAACTTAAAAATCAATGAGACAAAAAGAACAGGAATAATTAGAAGTAAGATCAGAAATGAAATCCAGCCTTTTCGATTTTCCTTTATAAGAACATATAATATGTATGGAATGAAAACAACCGCAGTTGATGCAATTATTATTATTAGAATTCTTATAAAGGGATTAACAATATCTCCTAAAAAACCGCCTGTTCTTCTGACAATATAAATCAACAGTGCAATTAATATTGTTAATGCTAATAATATCCTAACATAAATTTGAAAATAATTCTGAAAAGTCTGGACTAAATAAATATCTTTAATAAATTTTTTATCGGACATAAACAATAAATCTAAATTGATTATCTAAAATAAAAGTCCCTTCTCCTTTGGAGAAGGGATTTTGGGATGAGGCTCTATTTCATCAGCAGCATTTTTCTGCTTAATCTGTTTTTCTCTGTATAGATTGAATATATATAAACTCCGCTTGGCAAATTCTTTCCATCAAAATTAATTTTATAATCGCCGGCAGTTTGGTAACCAAACTTTTCCTCAAAAACTTTTTCACCAAGCACATTAAAGACATTAAATCTTATTTCTGAAGCTTCCAATAACCTGTATTCGATATTTGTAAACGGATTAAACGGATTTGGATAATTTTGATAAAGTACAAAATCATTAGTAACTGATTCATCCTTTACATCACCAAAAAGTATATGAGTAGGAACACCAAAAAGTTGTATATGTCCATCGGCACTGTCTTCCCAAACGTTATAGACAAGTATCTGATCAAACTCATTTCCAAGCGCACCAATAGCCAAAGATGAGTTTAATACTTTCAATGGATACAAACTATCTCCCCAAATACTTAAATCTGACAAATTAAAACGAACATTAGAAATACCATTTTTCTTAAGTAAATATGTATAAGCCCAATAAGGTTCAAACATCAATACATTTTCATTTCTCGAAACAATAAATAATGAATATACTCCCATAGAAGATAAATCGCCGTCGTGTGGAATATCAATATTAAGCAAAGGAGGAATAAAAGCTTGTGGATTATCAAGAGCAAAGTATCTTCGCTCCCCTTGTAGTGTATCTGTATAAATCAATAACCATTGATTAAAATCCGGGTAGATTAAATCAAGATCATCGCAGTCACAGGAATCTTTTAGTATTTCTTTTTCTCCATAGCTTCCGCCGAACGGTTTAAGTTTTCTAACTATTCTTTTAACTCCGGTTACATCTTCTTCTATTGCGAAAGTGAAGTAACCATTAAAATAATTCTGCAGACCTGTAAACTTGTTATAACTAAAATTATTATCGCTATGAAAAACCACTTCCTCGGTAATCTGATCATTTTTATAATTCAAATGAATTATACTGCCATCTCTGCTAAAAAGTATATTAGCTGAATCAACATTAACAGAATAGTGATCTTCTTCGATTTTAAAATACTCCGGATTTATCTCATCTGTCTGCGAAGTTGTAAGAAATTTTGTTTCTCCCCAATTACCATTGTTAAAGTAAATAAAAGCAATATCCCAATTACCGTTCTGATTAGTCTGAAACAGCAACCCAAGCGATGGATGATAAGAAGGATTAATGTTTAAATAATTATTGCTCGTCAATGCAACTGTATCTTCAAACTGATGATTATTTTCATTATAAATTTTATAGTAAATATTTGATATCCCGGACTTGTGAAGTTCAAAAAAGATTGGGTTATCATTAATTCCATAACCATTATTAAAGATAAAGGGATTCCTTGCATCAAAATCACCAGAAGTGATTTGTTTTACAAAATTGTTTTGCGGGAAAAGAGAACAAGAGATCAGCAAGAGGAATAAAAAAATCTTTTTCATACCAAACCTCTTTAAATGTTTATCGAAACCTAATTAAAATTAATAAAAAATGCGAGTCACTAAGACCCGCTTTTAATTTTCAATTTAAAAGTCCCTTCTCCTTTGGAGAAGGGATTTAGGGATGAGGCTTTTTATTTCATCAGCTGCATTTTTCTTACTGACTTG
>JAVEUY010000048.1:0-11295 GCA_034005315.1 Ignavibacteriaceae bacterium
ATATCAGAATCACCGAAAGGATCTTTTAAAGTTTTTTCAACAGCATTTATTTTTTCAAATTTAACTATACCATCAATATTAGATTCAACTTGTGATTGAGATGCGATTCTTGAAGATGTACCTCCGAGATGGAAAGTACGTAGAGTCAACTGAGTTCCAGGTTCACCAATTGATTGTGCAGCAATAATTCCAACAGCTTCTCCTATTTCAACAGGTTTACCGGTTGTTAAATTTCTTCCATAACATTTCAGGCAAACACCTCTTTTAGATTCGCAAGTAAGAACTGTTCTAATGTAAACAGTATCAATGCTTGCATCTTCTATTTTTTCTGCAATTGGTTCAGTTATCATTTGTCCGGCTTCAACAATCAACTCATCTGTTCTTGGATTATAAACATCTGCCTGTGCAAATCTTCCTGTAATTCGTTCAGCTAAAGGTTCTCTTTCTTCTTCAATATCTTTTAAAGCTTTTATTTCAATACCCAGAATTGTTCCGCAGTCCTCTTCAGAAATAATTACATCCTGCGCAACATCCACCAGCCTTCTTGTTAAGTATCCGGCATCAGCAGTTTTAAGCGCTGTATCAGCAAGTCCTTTTCTTGCACCGTGAGTAGAAATAAAATACTCAAGTACTGAAAGACCTTCTTTAAAATTAGCTACAATAGGATTCTCAATAATTTCACCAGCTTGCCCGGAAAGAGTTTTTTGAGGTTTCATCATTAATCCTCTCATTCCGGCTAACTGTCTAACCTGCTCCTGCGAACCTCTTGCACCGGAATCAACCATCATATGCAGCGAGTTAAATCCTTTATCATGCTGTTTGATTCTATCCATTAATACTCTTGCAACGTCGTTTGTTGTATGAGTCCAAACGTCAATTATTTTATTGTATCTTTCAGCATCAGTAATTAAACCCATTTCGTGTTCATTAAGGATGCCTTCAACCTTTTTATTAGCTTTATTAATCAGGGACTCTTTCTCATCAGGAATAATCATATCACTAAAGCTAACTGATAAACCTCCTGCAGTAGCATATCTGAATCCAAGATCTTTAAGATCATCAAGAAACTTTGCAGTAACTTTGTTTCCAAGTTTCATAAACATCTTACCGATGATACCGCCAAAAGCTTTTTTAATAAGAACCTGATTTATATAACCCATTTCTTTGGGCACTATTTGATTAAAGATTACTCTGCCTGTAGTCGTTTCAATTAACTCACCATTTATTCTGACTTTAATCTTTGCATGCAGCCCTACTACACGATTATCATAAGCAATTATTACTTCATCAGGCGAAGAAAAGACCATTCCTTCTCCTTTATCACCTTCTTTAAATTTTGTCAGATAGTAACAGCCAAGAACCAAATCCTGAGTAGGTACAACAATCGGACTACCATTTTGAGGAGATAAAATATTATGGCTGCTAAGCATTAATAATGAAGCTTCTAATTGTGCTTCATAAGAAAGCGGAACGTGTACTGCCATCTGGTCGCCGTCAAAGTCAGCATTAAATGCAGTACAAACCATTGGATGCAACTGAATTGCTCTTTCATCTATTAAGGTTGGTTGAAATGCCTGAATTCCTAATCTATGAAGAGTTGGAGCCCTGTTTAACAATATAGGATGAGCTTCAATAATTTTAGATAATATTTCCCATATAATCGGATCTTTTCTATCAACTACTTTTCTTGCACTTTTAACGGTTTTATTATGTCCTCTTTCGATTAGTTTTCTGATAATGAAAGGTTTAAATAACTCAACTGCCATATCTTTTGGAAGACCGCATTGATGCAGTTTTAACTCAGGACCAACAACAATAACAGATCGACCGGAATAATCAACTCTTTTACCTAATAAATTCTGACGGAATCTGCCTTGTTTACCTTTAAGCATATCACTTAAAGATTTTAATGGACGATTGTTATCACTTCTTACAGCACTTCCTCTTCTTGAATTATCAAAAAGAGCATCAACAGCTTCCTGAAGCATTCTTTTTTCGTTTCTTAAAATTACTTCAGGTGCTTTAATATCAATTAATCTTTTTAACCGGTTGTTTCTGATTATGACACGACGGTATAAATCATTAAGATCACTTGTTGCAAATCTTCCTCCTTCAAGCGGAACAAGGGGTCTTAGTTCAGGCGGAATAACCGGGATATAACTTAGCACCATCCATTCCGGTTTATTAGGAACTTTTCCTTCCTCTTCTTTAAATGCTTCAAGTACTCTTAATCTTTTTAAATAATCTGCTTTCTTTTGTTGAGAGGTTTCAACCTTAACAGTTTTTCTCAATTCTTTTGATAATTCAGCAATATTTGTTTTCTTCAAAATCTCTTTTACAGCATCGCCACCGATTCTTGCAACAAATTTTTTGGGGTCATCATCATCAAGTTTTTCATTACCATCAGGTAAAGAGTTTAGTACTTCAAAGTATTGATCTTCAGAAATTAAATCTAATCGGCTTAAGCCTGTTATTCCCGGATTAAGAACTACATAAGATTCATAGTAAATAATTTTTTCAAGTTCTTTAAGACTAATACCTATAATATTTCCAATTTTAGAAGGCTGAGTTCTAAAAAACCAAATATGGACAACCGGAACAGCTAAGCCAATATGCCCCATTCTTTCACGTCTTACACTTTTTTGAGTTACTTCAACACCGCATCTATCGCAAATGATTCCTTTATAACGAATTCTTTTATACTTGCCGCAAAAACATTCCCAATCCCTGGTAGGACCAAAAATCTTTTCGCAGAACAATCCATCTTTTTCAGGTCTGAATGATCTGTAATTAATTGTTTCTGGTTTAGTAACCTCGCCATAAGATCTTGTCAATATATCATCGGGGCTAGCCAAACCTATTGTAATATTATTTATATCTCTCATTGCATTTTCTTGATTTCTATAAGCCATTTTTTATCTCCTGATTTCTAAGTGAAAAAACTGTTTAACGCTAACTTATTTTAATATCCAGTCCTAAGCCCTGGAGTTCCTTAATAAGGACGTTAAACGCTTCGGGAACATTTGGTTCCTGTAAGTTTTCACCTTTAACAATTGCTTCATAAACTTTTGCTCTACCTGCTACATCATCACTTTTTACAGTTAGAATTTCCTGTAAAATATTTGAGGCACCATAACCTTCAAGAGCCCAAACTTCCATTTCTCCGAATCTCTGACCACCAAACTGTGCTTTACCACCAAGCGGCTGCTGAGTAATAAGTGAATACGGCCCGATAGATCTTGCATGAATCTTATCATCTACAAGATGACTTAGTTTAAGCATATAGATATATCCGCAGGTAATTTTCTGATGGAATCTTTCTCCTGTTCTTCCGTCATAAAGATCAGTTTTGCTTCCGGATTCTAATCCGGCCTTAGCTAACCACTCTTCAACATTACCTACTTTTGCACCATCAAATATCGGAGTAGAGAATCTTACTCCCATTTTTTTACCAACCCATCCTAAAGCAGTTTCATATAACTGTCCAAGGTTCATACGGGAAGGTACACCAAGAGGATTTAAAATTATATCAATTGGGGTTCCATCCGGTAAATAAGGCATATCCGCAACAGGAACTATCTTAGCAACAACACCTTTATTTCCGTGTCTTCCAGCCATTTTATCGCCAACTGAAAGCTTACGTTTTTTAGCAACATATACTTTTGCCAATTGAACAATCCCGGGAGGAAGCTCATCACCGCTTTGAATTTTTATTCTTTCTCTCTTAAAATCTTCTTCAATATCAGTTTTAATTATAAAATAATTCTTGAAGAGAGTATTAATCATGTTGTTTATTTTTTTAGTGTCAAACCAATCAAGAGAATAATCAAGTTTTGTTATATCTTCCATTCCGGAAAAAGTTTCTTCTCTTATAGTTGATCCGCTTCTTAATACAACACTGCCATCAAGGTCACGAATACCAGTAGTACTTTGATCCTTTGTTATTCTGGTTAACTTTTCAACAAGCTTATCATAATGATCCTGCAGCTTCTTTTTAAACTCAGAGTCTAAATTATCTAAAGCAGCCTTTTCCTGTTTTTTAGCTTCATTATCTCTTTTCTTCCTGCTAAAAAGTCTTGTTTTTATTACTGTGCCTTTTAATCCCGGTGGTGCTTTTAATGATGCATCTTTTACATCACCAGCTTTATCACCGAATATTGCACGCAATAATTTTTCTTCAGGTGTTGGATCAGTTTCTCCTTTAGGAGTAATCTTTCCGATCAGAATATCACCTTCTTTAACTTCGGCACCTTCTCTGATTATTCCATCTTCATCAAGATTTTTTACTGCTTCTTCACTAACGTTTGGTATTTCTCTGGTTAATTCTTCTTCACCGCGTTTTGTTTCCCTAACCTGCAATTCAAATTCTTCAATGTGAATTGAAGTATATATATCTTCGCTTACAACTCTTTCACTTATTATAATTGCATCTTCAAAGTTATAACCTCTCCAGGGCATAAAGGCAACTAATACGTTACGCCCTAAGGCTAATTCACCACTATCGGTTGCAGCTCCATCAGCCAGAACATCATCCTTCTTAAGTTTTTGTCCTTCTTTTACAATTGGTACCTGATTAATACAGGTTTCCTGGTTAGTACCATGGAATTTTGTAAGATTATAAACTACTTCTCTTACTTCATTAAAGCTTGTCAGAGCTTCAAAGCTATTGGGATTAATATCATACTTAACTACGATTTTGTTAGCATCAACATATTCTACTACACCGTTATCTTCAGCAATAATAATTGCTCTGGAGTCAAAAGCAATTTTCTTTTCCATTCCTGTTCCAACAAGCGGTGCTTCTGGTTTTAACAGTGGTACAGATTGACGCTGCATATTAGAACCCATCAATGCTCTGTTAGCATCGTCATGCTCTAAGAATGGAATTAATGCAGCAGCAGCACTAACTATCTGTGCAGGGGCAACATCCAGGTATTGTACATCTTCCGGGCGTACTATCGGGAATTCACTTTTTAATCTGGATTTAACCCTTTCATCAACAAACTTTCCTGATTCAGTTATCAACTCATTAGCCTGAGCTACTGTGTAGATATCTTCATGTTCAGCAGTTAAATATTCTACTTCATTAGTAGCTTTTCCTTTTACAACTTTTCTGTAAGGTGTTTCTAAAAATCCATATTTGTTTACTCTTGCATAAATTGTAAGAGATGAAATCAATCCGATATTCGGACCTTCGGGTGTTTCGATTGGACAAAGTCTTCCATAGTGTGTATAATGCACGTCACGGACTTCAAATCCGGCTCTTTCTCTGGTTAATCCACCAGGACCTAAAGCAGACATTCTTCTTTTGTGTGTCATTTCAGCCAACGGGTTAGTTTGATCCATAAACTGGGATAACTGATTGGTGCCAAAGAATGCATTAATAACACTGGTTATTGTTCTTGCATTTACCAAATCCTGTGGTGTAAAGTTTTCTGTGTCGCGCATGTTCATACGTTCTTTTATTGTTCTTGCCATACGAGCCATACCGACATTAAACTGCTGACCTAACTGTTCTCCAACTGTGCGAACTCTTCTATTACCAAGATGATCGATATCATCAACATCAACTTCACCATTTTTAAGGTCGATGATATATTTCATTATTGCAATTATATCTTCTACAGTAAGTACTGTTGTTGTTTCCGGAATGTTAAGTTCCAGTTTCTGATTCATTCTATGACGACCAACGTCGCCAAGATCATAACGTTTGTCATTAAAAAAGAGTTTTTCAATTAATGATTCTGCAGTCGCAAGATCCGGAGCTTCACCAGACCTCAACTGTCGATAAATTGCATATAAAGCTTCTTCACGTGTGTGTGAGGTATCTTTGCGAAGTGTATTTACAATTAAATTCTGTTCATTGGCTGATTCAGATTTAATAAATTTCAGTACATCAACCTCAGCATCATTTATTCTTTCAAGATCTTCCTCAGTTAAGATTGAATCACGTGTTAGAAAAATTTCACCTGTTGACATATCAAAAATATCACTGGCAATCATTCGACCGAGATAATTTTCAAGTTTTCCTTTTTTAACGGAAACATTTTCAACCAAATCAAAAAGTTTCAGTATTTCTTCATCTGACTGAAAATTTAATGATCTTAATAATGTAGTTGCAGGAAATTTCTTTCTTCTATCAATATAAACGTACATTACGTAATTAATATCTGTAGCAAACTCAACCCATGATCCTCTTAAAGGAATTATTCGGGCAGAGTAAATAGGAGTGCCGTTTGGATGAATAGTTTGTGCAAAAGCTACACCGGGTGAGCGATGTAACTGAGAAACAACAACTCTTTCAGCACCGTTTATTACAAATGTACCTTTTTCAGTCATAAACGGAAGATTACCAAGATAAGCTTCCTGCTCAACAGTATTTATAAACTCTTCAGTTTCAGGGTCCTTTGTAGATAGCCTTAATTTAGCTTTTAGTGGTGCAGCAAAAGTAAGCCCTCTTTCAAGACATTCTTCTACAGAAAATCTTGGTTTCTCAACATAATATTCAAGGAAATCCAATCTATAATTTTCTTTGTTATCAAAAATTGGAAAGTTGGATGTAAAAACTGCTTGTAACCCCTGATTTTCTCTTTTTGATGGATGAATATTAAGCTGAACAAATTCCTCAAATGTTTCAGTCTGAATACCTAAAAGATTCGGAATATCAATAATTGATGTAATGTGACCAAACGAAATACGGTTATTATCCAATTGAAAACCTCCTAAAAATAATCAAATGCTTATTTATGAGCATCTAAACAACGTTTTCTATATAAAACAAAGCGATAAGACGGATTTATCCGCCTTATCACTAATAAAGTATTAAAAAAATAGTATTTTATTTTAATGTAACGGTTGCGCCGGCTTCTTCAAGCTCTTTTTTAATCTTTTCAGCTTCATCTGTAGATACTTGTTCTTTAACTGTTTTTGGTGCACCATCAACAAGATCTTTAGCTTCTTTTAAGCCTAAACCGGTGTGAACCCTCACAACCTTAATTACATTTATTTTTTTGTCACCAGCAGACTGCAGAATAACATCAAACTCTGTTTGTTCTTCTACAGGAGCTGCAGCAGCACCGCCGGCAGCAGGACCAGCCATAACAACCGGTGCAGCAGCGGTAACTCCAAATTCTTCTTCAAGAGCTTTCTTCAATTCTGAAGCTTCTAATAGTGACATACCTTTTATAAGCTCAAGTGCTTGAGCAACTTTTTCAGACATTTTTATTTCTCCTAATTATTTTTTCTTAATTAATTATGCAGCCTTTTTCTTTGATACTTCATCAATAACACTGACGAGATCTCTGATTACAGCTGAAATAGATCCTACAATACCTGATGCAGGTGAATTCAAACTGCCGATAATACCGGCAATCAATTCTTCCTTTGTAGGCAGTGATGCTAACTGATTTAATTTACTGCCGTCAAAGTATTGAGTTTCTATATAGCAAGCTTTTAACGCAAACTTTTGTGAAGTGTCGTTAAATTTTTTTATTATCTTTGCGGGTGCTACCGGATTTGTAGAAGCAAAAGCAAATCCAGTCATACCTTCAAGATGTTCTGCCAGCTTTTCAAACTTTCCTGACTCAGACAGTGCACGTTTAAATAAAGTATTTTTAAATACTTTATATGTAACACCGTCTTTTCTAAACTGATTTCTTAATTCAGTAATGTCTGAAACATTAATACTTGAGTAATCAGTAAGAAAAACTGCGCTTGAGTTTTGGATTAGTTCTTTCGCTTCGGCAATTATTTCTGCTTTTTCGTTCTTATTCATTTTTCTCCCGTATCATAATTTAATATTTCGGGTCGGTTAGAAGCTGTATTCTTATAAGTGCGTAAAACTTTATTAAACAATGCTTAATTCATCTTTAGAAATTTTTAATCCAGGGCCCATCGTACTGGATAAAAATAAACTTTTTACATATTGTCCTTTAGCAGTCGATGGTTTCATCTTAATGATTGTATTAAGAAAAGCTTTTGTATTATCAACTAATTTGTCAGTATCAAAATTCAATTTTCCTAAAGAAGTATGTACAATACCAGCCTTTTCAACACGGAACTCAATTTTGCCGCCTTTAACTTCTTTAACAGCTTTGGCAACATCCATAGTAACTGTTCCGCTTTTAGGATTAGGCATTAAACCTTTTGGTCCTAAAACTTTACCAAGTTTTCCTAATTCAGCCATAGAATCCGGAGTTGCAATAACAACATCAACATCAGCCCATCCGCCTTTAATTTTTTCAAGATAATCTTCAAATCCTGCAAAGTCAGCACCGGCATCCAAAGCTTCCTGAGCTTTTGCACCTTTAGCAATCACCAATACTCTGACAGTTTTTCCAGTTCCATGAGGTAAAGATACTGTTCCCCGAACCATCTGATCTGCATGTCGTGGATCAACACCTAATCTTATTGCGCAATCAAGTGATTCAACAAACTTAACCCTGGATTGATCCTTTAAAATTGATATTGCCTCAGATAAGGTGTATTCTTTCTCTACATTTACGGACTTTTTAATTTCTTTATTTCTCTTAGTTTTTTGCATCTTAATTCACCAATAAATTTAATTTCTTTGCGATAAATTAGTTTATTCGTCTACAGTAATACCCATGCTTCTTGCTGTTCCCGCAACCATACTCATAGCATGATCAATATCGAAAGCATTGAGATCAGGCATTTTTACTTCAGCTATTTCTTTTACTTGTTTTTTAGAAACTTTCCCAACTTTTGTTCTGTGAGATTCAGGCGAACCTTTTTCAAGTTTCGCTGCTCTCTTAAGTAGAATAGAAGCAGGGGGAGTTTTTGTGATAAATGTAAAAGATTTATCAGTATAAACTGTAATAATAACTGGTATAATAAGACCGTCTTTATCCTGCGTTCTGGCATTAAACTGTTTACAGAACTCCATAATATTAACACCTTTTTGACCAAGTGCAGGTCCAACTGGAGGTGATGGATTAGCTTTTCCGGCAGGAATTTGTAATTTTATGTAAGAATCTATTTTTTTTGCCATTATTTTAACCTGGTATAATAAATAACTGTTATTTTTCTAATTCAGCTTGTACAAAATCGATTTCAAGTGGAGTTTTTCTTCCAAAAATTGAAACCATTACTTTAATTTTCATTTTTTCTTCGTTTACTTCCTCAACAGTGCCTGAGAAATTATTGAACGGACCATCTATTATCTTTACAATATCACCGCTTCTAAAAATTGTTTCCATTCTTTCTGTCGAGCTATCCTGAGTTATTCTGCCTACAATTCGTCTTACTTCTTCAGGTTGTAAAGGATTTGGATTGCTTCCTGAACCTAAAAAACCCATAACAGACAGGGTTGATAGGATAAAATCTTTAACCTGATTATCAAGCACAGCATTAATCAAAATGTAACCCGGAAAGAAGTTTTTTGTTTTGCTTCTCTTTTTTCCATCTTTAACTTCAAAAACCTTTTCCATTGGTACCAGAACTTCATGAATTTTTTCTTTCAGTTGTTCATTCTCATTTATACCATTATCAAGGATAGTTTTAACTTTGTTCTCGTGACCGGAAAAAGTTCTAACAACATACCATCTTGCTTCCATTAAATCTAAACCTAAAATATACCTTTAAATACTTGGTTAATTATTATATCGATCACATAAGTAAAAAGAGCTAATACAATGCAAACAACAATCACAATTTTGGTAGATTCCAAAAGTTCGGCTTTTGTGGGCCAAGTAACTTTTTTCATCTCTTTAACAACATCCTGAAAAAAGCCAATAATTTTTTCTTTCATAAAAAACCTTTCAAAATCTGCACGTCAGGAGGGACTCGAACCCCCAACCTGCGGTTTTGGAGACCGCTGCTCTAGCCAATTGAGCTACTGACGTATTCATCATTTTGTTTCTTTAAAAATTACATGTTTCCGTGCTACAGGGTCATACTTTTTATACTCAACCCTAGCCGGATGTGTCCGTTTATTTTTTGTAGTAGAATACCTGTAGCCTGTTCCTGCAGTGCTTTCTAAAATAATAATTTGTCTTATGTTACTTTTAGCCATTTTATTCCCTTAAACTATTCAAACTAAAAATGAGTTGACACCAGCTAAATATGGTGATCTCACTATACTCTTGAGCTGACGACCGGGATTGAACCGGTGACCTCATCCTTACCAAGGATGTGCTCTACCAACTGAGCTACGTCAGCAGAGAAATGTTAAAACAAAATTTTTAATAACTATTAAATAATACAAGAATCAGCTGAGCGGGAGACGGGATTCGAACCCGCGACCAACAGCTTGGAAGGCTGTGACTCTAGCCAACTGAGTTACTCCCGCAAATTTTCTTCAAAACAAAATCTTCCTCGTATAATATATTCTTTTGCAGTGGGCGGCGAGGGATTCGAACCCCCAAAGGCGCTTGCCAACGGATTTACAGTCCGCCCCGGCTCTCCAACTCCGGCGTCCGCCCCAAACACAATAATGCAAAATAAAAGCGAGCAACAAATATATTTTTCTTCTGTTAAATATGCAAATTTTTTACTTGATTAATTTAATCTTTGAAATCTCTGACGATGAGAGCTTAAGATAAAATTTCTTAAAAATATTTATAACAGATCAGTGATATTAACGATCAACTTCATATAATATTCAATTAAATATCCGATATGTAATTTTTACATAAGTGAAAATATTTTAGGTAAAATTCTGCTAGGCAGTTTTTTGTTTACTTATTATTTGGCTTTAGAAGTCATTTTTAAGATGACATATGCGGTACAAAATTTGTCGTGTAAATACTAACAAAAACAAATTAAACAACAAAATATTCAACTACAATAATAAATAGGGACTCATTATGAAAAACCTATTATTGGTTCTACCGGTTCTTTTCCTTTTCGGATTAACTTCTTGTTCAGACGTAATGGACAACTCATTTTCCACTAACCCTGTATTAGGAAAAGTAGGCAGGGATAATATAGTTTCTTCATCTTCATTTCCTTATCCTTATCTGTTTAATTTTAATAAAGTTGATGGCGTTCAATATTCACCTCTTATAATTGATGATAATTCTGTAGAAGTCTATCTACCGCCTATCAATCAAAAATATTTACAATTCTATGTAATTATTAATTACAATAATGATAAGCCAGCCAGTTTATTTTTTATCGATCGGATTAGTGCGGACTCATTTATTATTACCGGATTAAATGTTTCAGAAGTACGTGAGTTGAGTGTGTATGGTTTTGAATCTATAAATAATACAATTTCACCATTCCCGGATAATACATTAATGAGTGAGATTCCTAATGTTTGGAAAACCAATA
>JAVEUY010000465.1:0-2516 GCA_034005315.1 Ignavibacteriaceae bacterium
AAGAACATATTCAACTGCAATATGTTGATCTAATATTTCTCCTGCTATTTTAATTTTATCCCCATCTTATATTTGATGAGTGAGAACCGCAACAGCCATTCCAATCCGGTCAACCAGACCTTTGGCAAGTGCAGCTTTTTTTTCAGTATCAATAAACTGATATTTAATTGAAGAACTGCCGCTATTTAGAACTAAAACTTTCATGATTTTTTTTCCACAGTTAAAGATTAATTTATTTTATTACCATGTTCATCGTATTTGAAAATACCTTCATCGGTTTTTTTGCCTAACTTTCTTTCTCTTACAAGTTTACGAATCATCGGATTTGGTCTATATCTTGGCTCGCCTAATGTATTCCACAATGTTTCCATCCAGGTTAATACTTCATCAAGTCCCATTGCATCAGCCATTTCTAAAGGACCATATTGAAAATTGTATCCGAGCTTTAGTGCAGTATCAATATCTTTTGCAGTCGCAATCCCTTCTAAAAGCATATACATTGCTTCGTTTATCAGCGGAACTATAGTACGGGTTGTTATAAAGCCGGGATATTCATAAACTTCAACAGGCGTCTTGCCTATTCTTGCAGCAAACTCCTTTGCCTTTGAAACAGTTTCATTTGAAGTATGAAGACTTTTAACAAGTTCAACCATAGGGATTTTAGGAACCGGATTTAAAAAGTGCATACCAATAACTTTAGTCGGTCTTGAAATCGATTCAGAAATTTTTGTTAAACTTAATGTAGATGTATTTGATACAAATATTGCCTCTGGATTTACAATTTTATCAAGCTCCTGAAATACTTCAACTTTCAGGTCAAAATCTTCCTGAACAGCTTCAATAATAATTTCACAATCTTTAACGGTATTGTTATCAGTTTCCCATTTGATTCTGCTAAAAATAGATTTCTTATCAGACTTAGTCATAGCCCAGCGTTTGATTTCCCTGTCTATCGAATCAGTAAGCTGAGCTTTAGCTGTTTCAAGCTTTTCATTACTTAATTCTATAACAGTTACTTCCAGACCCATACCGGCAACAGTTTGGGCAATGCCCTGCCCCATTATACCTGCCCCGATAATTGCAACATTGTTAACCCTTCCGTCATCAGCATTTAATGACATAGAAGAATCAAGTAAATCTTCTAAACGTAATTTTCCTTCTGCCATAATATTCCCTGTTAAAATACTATATTGAAATTGATTTATACTGAATAATTAAATTGAAGATATTCTATCTTTTTTAATAAAGAAATTCACAAATATTTATTTAATCTTAATGGGTAGTGAGTAATCTTTTCATAATTATTATAAATATGAACTGAAGTGTGTTTTGTTAATATTTTGAAAAGAATTCAACATTCAATTACTTAATTCAATCAATTTTTAATGCACAAAATTAACAATAAAAAGGTGGCTGTCAAAGAATATTGATAGTGATTTCATAAAATATCCAATAATAAAATTCACATCACTGAAAATAATTGAATTAAATAAATTTAGTATCTTTCAATTAAATCTGTTATAAATATTTACAAATGGTTGAAACATTTTTCATTATTATTATTCAATGGATTTTGTAAAGATTATTTAATAAATGACTGCAAAACAAGCTTTTAAAAAATATTTCAATTACGATAGTTTCAGATCTGGGCAGGAAGAGATCATCAACGAAATTCTATCCGGCACTAATGTTTTAGCTATCCTGCCTACTGGTGCTGGCAAATCATTATGCTATCAGATTCCCGCTATTATCGGCGATAACTATGCAATAGTAATTTCACCGCTGATTGCATTAATGAAAGATCAGGTCGATTCATTAAATAAATCTTTTGAAATTGCTGCTTTTATTAACAGCACTCAAACTGATAAAGAAGTTGAACAGGTTTTACAGAATATAAAATATGGTAAGATTAAAATAGTTTATGTTGCTCCTGAAAGATTGGAATATTCTGAGTTTGCAAACAGACTTAAATCATTAAATCCAAATTATTTATTTGTTGATGAAGCTCATTGTATTAGTCAATGGGGACATAACTTCAGACCGAGTTATAATAAAATTAAAGACTTCATAAAATTTACAGGAATAAAAAAAGTTTCTGCTTTTACAGCCACTGCAACTCCCGAAGTAGTAAAAGATATTATCAAACAATTAGAGCTTAAAAACTCAAAACTGATTATTAAAGGGTTTGAAAGAGATAACCTGTTTATAAATGCAGAGATAACTAAAAAGAAAAAAGAAAGATGTCTGCAGCTTTGTCAGCAATATAGAGGTACATCAATCATTTATACATCATCAAGAAAAAAAGCAGAAGAAGTAAGCGAATACCTTAAACTAAACAAACTGAACTGTGAGTATTATCATGCAGGGTTGGACCCGATAATCAGAAAAAAAATTCAGGAAGATTTTATTGAAGACAGGCTGTCTGTAATCGTTGCAACAAATGCTTTTGGAATGGGTATTGATAAAAAAGATATAAGATTAGTTATTCATTATAACACACCGGGAACCATTGAAAG
>JAVEUY010000466.1:0-2515 GCA_034005315.1 Ignavibacteriaceae bacterium
TCCCGAAGATCAAAAAGCAGCAGGTGTTGAACCGGGCTTGATTAGATTATCAGTAGGTATTGAAAATATTGAAGATATAAAAGCTGATATTCAGCAAGCAATAGATAAGTTACCTCGTTAAGTTTATTTGTTATATAGTATTCATTAAACTTTCTAAATAGGACGCAGATAATACGGATACAAGCAATGTTGATATAAATTTAAAAATCAGCGTTTGAAAATCAGTGTTATCTGCGTTCTATTTATTATCCTTGACTTCAGGATAGGCAATTCTTGTGTGATACATATTAGAAATTTTCTCTTTGAAAATAGCCTTTACCGTTTCAACATCTCTAAAACTGATAGGTGCTTCTTTAAACTGTCCATCGGCAATCTGACTGTTAATCATATCTTCAACACAGTTATTAATGCTTTCAACAGTATATTCTTTCAGACTTCTTGCTCTGGCTTCTACCGCATCAGCCATCATTAAAATTGCAGTTTCTTTAGTATCAGGAAGAGGACCCGGATATGTATATAAAGATTCATCGGGTGTTACTGCCGGATTTGCAAGAATAAATGAATTGTAAAAATATTTAGCTTTACTCAAACCATGATGAGTAGTAATAAAATGAATAATCTGGTTTGGAAGATGTTCTTTTTTTGCAATTTCAACACCATCATAAACATGACCGATGATAGTTTTAGCAGCAACTTCAAAGTCCATATCATTTAATGGGTTAATGCTTCCAAATTGATTTTCTATGAAAAATTCAGGATGTTTCATTTTTCCAATATCATGGTATAATGCACCGGTTCTTACAAGCAGACTGTTTGCTCCGATTTTTTTTGCAGCTTCAGTAGCCAAATTTGAAACCTGTAAAGTATGCTGAAAAGTACCGGGAGCTTTCTCTGCAAACTGCATCATCAAATCACTATTTACATTAGTAAGCTCTAATAATGTCAGCGATGAAACTAATCCAAAAGTCTTTTCAAATATATAAATTAACAGATAAGCAAAAAGTAAAAACCCACTACTGATTGAGAAATAAAGTAACGGTTGCCAATAAATTCTTCTAAACTCACCCTCGCTAACAAGCTCAAGAGCAAGATAAACCAAAAAGTGAGTAACCAAGATAATTAATGCAGTCTGAGCTAATTGAGACCTTTGAGTCATATCTTTTAAACTCGACACTGCCGTCATGCCAATTGCAATTTGTATTAACAAAAATTGAAAAGGATTATCTACCATTAATGAAATAATAGAAACTGCAATTATATGAGCAAAAAGAGCCGTTCGCGAATCAAAAAAGACTCTGATAATTATCGGTAATAAAGCAAAAGGTATAACAAAATAACTTATTGAAGTAAATTGAATTATTAATGAAGACAAAGCAACCATTATAAGAATTATCAAGTTTACAAATATTAAGTTGTTAATACTCATGTAAATACGAGGTCTGAATAGATTTAAATACAAGAAGAATAAAATAATCAAGCCTGTTACAATTATTAATTCACCAAGAAGGACTAAAGACGAACGTTGAAATGAAACTTTCCGCTTGTCATATTCTATCTTCATTGAGTTTAAAATAAGGAAAAGCTCATCATTCACAATCTCTCCACGATCGATAATCCTTTCACCCGACTGAATTACACCCGAAGTTAAAGATATGTTTTTCAATAATTCACTCTTTGATAATTCAGAAATTACACTATCATATTTCAGATTATCAACTATATAAAGATTTATATTATAATGACTCAATTCGACAGGATCTAAAGACATGAATTCTTGGTAAGCCTCTTTAGGTGTATAAATATCAGCCACTTTCATTACATGAGTTACTTTGTCGGGAGCTATGCAATTAATTTTCTCTACGTTACCTTCAATCACTTTTTGATGCATTTCAGCCGACATAATTCCACGTTTGTAAATCTTTTTAAATTTTGCAAAAAGTATGTCTTCATGTTTAATATCCCCATCATTTTGCTCATGGAAATCTTTCAGAAACCTGCTATATTGCTCATGTAAAACTAATGTATCTATTTTGAAAAAGGGAATGAAACTATCCATAACAGATTTTTTTTCTTGCTGGATTTGCCTTTCATCTTTATATATAGGAAAATCGAAAGATGAGGTCAGAAGATCATATGACCATGGTTTTCCCTTTTCAAATTGATATTTGAAGGTATCTTGGTTGGGAAGTAAGTAAGCAATAATAACTATAACTCCCAGAAATAGAATAGCTTTTAGAAAGTTATGAGTAAGATATTTTGATAAAAAAGTCTTCATAAGATATTAATTAGAATGCAAATATATTAAAAATAAGTATTTTTGTGGTTATAAATAAATAATAATCAAAATTGAATGATATGTATGGATTAGTTTGTTTGCCCTTAGTTCCTTTAAGAGCAACTTATAATGAAAGAAGTGAAATGACTTCACAATTGCTTTTTGGGGAATTTGTACAAATTATAGAAAAAGAAGAAAAGTGGATTTTTATCATCAATGAAAAAGATAATTATCCAGGTT
>JAVEUY010000467.1:0-2513 GCA_034005315.1 Ignavibacteriaceae bacterium
ATGATGGTTTTGGCAGTTGTGATTTGTATATTTCACAAAAAGTTGGAAATAAATGGACTTATCCTAAAAATATGGGAGATAAAATAAATAGTCCCAAATGGGATAGTCAACCTAGCATCTGTGCTGATGGGAAAACGTTATATTTTGCAAGTGCAAGAAATGGTAATATGGATATTTATGTTTCTTTGTTAGATGAAAACGGACAATGGCAGGAACCTAAAAATATTGGAAGTCCAATAAATACAAGTAAATCAGAAATGTCTCCATTTATTCATCCTGATGGAAGAACATTATATTTTACTTCTGATGGGCATCTAGGTATGGGGAAAAATGATATATTTTTTACTAGAAAAAATAATGATGAAACTTGGTCTGACCCAATTAATATTGGTTATCCGATAAATACTCATAATGATGAAGGCTTTTTTATTGTTAGTGCTTCGGGCAAAACTGCTTATTATGCTTCAGCCCAGCATGGTGGTTATGGTCATTATGATTTATATAGTTTTGAATTACCCGTTGAGGCAAGACCGACACCTGTTAATTATATTTCAGGAGTAATAACTGATAAGGAGACAGGGAAAACTATTTTGGCCGAATTTGAATTATATAATCTTGAAACAGGTGAATTGGTAGTTAGGTCTTTTTCTGATGAAGTAAATGGTTCTTTTTTGGTTTGTTTGCCTTCGAATGCAAGTTATGCTTTAAATATTAATAAAGAAAATTATTTGTTCTATTCTCAGCATTTTGAACTTAATGATACCATGTCTCGTATTGAACCAATAATTAAGAATATTAAACTTCAACCTATAAAAGAAGGAGAAATTGTTGTTTTGGAAAATATTTTCTTCGATTTTGATAGTGATAAAATAAAAAGCGAGTCATTTGTTGAGCTAAATAAACTTGTTAAATTGCTTAATGAGAATAATCAAATTTCTATTGAATTAAGAGGACATACAGATAATATTGGTTTAGCAGAGTATAATATTAATCTCTCAGATAAAAGAGCTTTTGCAGTTTATAATTATTTGATTTAAAATGGAATAAATAAAGAAAGATTAAGTTATAAAGGATTTGGAAGCGATAGTCCTATATGTGAAAATGAAACTGAGCAAGGAAGAGCAACAAATAGGAGAACAGAATTCAAAATTGTAAAACTAAAAAATTAAAATAATGCTTAAAATTTTTATAATAAGTTTCGTCATAATTGCTTTTAGTATATTTGCTATTGCAATAAAAATGTTTTTTTTTAAAGGTTCTTCTTTTAAGAAGGAATGTAGTTGTGGTAAACATGAAACTGGTAATTCTTGTTCTTCTTTTTGTGAAGAAGATATTGAAAAAGAAAAAAATCAAGAATAAATATTTATTTATTCCGTTTTAGTGTTTTTATGAGGAAACAAATATTATATTTATTTTTTTTATTAAGCATAAGTGTTTTTAGTCAGAAATATGAATTTATTCAGTTTTCTGGGGCTGTAGTTACAGGCGATAGTTTAAACCCAGTTCCATTTACTCATATAATAGTTAAAGGAACTTCGCGTGGAACTATATCAAATATAAATGGTTTCTTTTCTTTCGTAGCTCAGCCCAATGATATTGTGATTTTTTCATCAATAGGATTAAAAAAAGGATATTACAAAATACCCGATACCCTTTCGGCAGATAATTATACTATGTTTCAAGTTATGCAACCCGATACTATTTTTCTTCCCGAAACAGTAATTTATCCTTGGCCTAGTCCCACAAATTTTAAAAATGCTTTCATTTCTCTAAATGTTCCCGATGATGATTATGACCGTGCATTAAAAAATATTGCTTTATTGTCTTTAAAAGATAGTTATTTAAAGATACAAATGGATGGAAGCATAAATTATAAAAATTTTATTCAAGAGAAAATTGAGAATTATTATACAATGGGACAGATGCCAGTTAATAATTTATTAAATCCTTTTGCTTGGGCTCAGTTTTTTAAAGCATGGCAAAATGGAGAATTTAAACGAAAAAATAATAACTTTTACCCCCCTGATTAATAATAAATTTCATAATATTTAGTTTTTGTATTTTTGCAAAATAGTGATAAAAAAATAATGATAATAAATAAAATAATATTTGTAAACAAGAAGTTTGTAATATGTCCACTGGTAGTGTTTTATTTATTTGCTATTTCCATAAATTTGTTTTCGCAGAATAATATAGGAATAGTTAAAGGATATGTTAAAGATGAAAATAAAAATCCTCTTGAGCTTGTTACGGTTGCAGTTTTGAATACAAGTATAGGAACGACTTGTGATAAAAATGGTTATTTTGAAATTAGTGTATCTTCAAATGAAAATATTGCATTAGTAATTTCTAGAGTTGGATATTTGCAGAAAAATATAAATGTGAAGATAAAAAATGGAGAAATAAAAATAATTAATTTGACTTTAGAGAAAAAAGAAACCGAATTACCTTCTGTTGAAATTGTTGGCAAACAAATAACAAAAGAAGGGATGCAAAAATTAGATATTAAGAGT
>JAVEUY010000468.1:0-2505 GCA_034005315.1 Ignavibacteriaceae bacterium
TAAAGAAATGAATACTATTTTAAATAAGTGCAGCATTGTTATCTTAAATAATTTTAAGCTTTTCACAATAATAAGATAATCATTAATAATAAGCTGACTTATAATGATTTTGTTTGGCTTAATAAAAAAAGCGAGCCATTCAGACCCGCTTTTAATTTTCAATTTAAAAGTCCCTTCTCCTTTGGAGAAGGGATTTAGGGATGAGGCTTTATTTCATCAATAGCATTTTTCTTGCTGACTTATAATCACCAGCTTCCATTGAGTAGAAATAAATTCCACTTGAAAATGATGATGCGTTGAAGTTTACTTCGTAATTACCTGCTCTTTGAGTTGTATTTACAAGTGTTGCTACTTTTTCACCAAGTAGGTTAAATACCGCTATGTTTACAAATCCATCCTGTGCTAATGAATACTTTATTACTGTATTCGGGTTAAACGGATTTGGATAGTTTTGTTTTAATGAATATTCCGTCGGAACAGCATCTTCTTCTTTTTCAACACTTACAACAATTAAAGATGATTCTGTTGTATCAGATGATGCTGTTGAATTATTACAATATACAGCATAATAATAAGCAGTTCCTGCTTGAGCTGAAGTATCAATGTATGAAGTCTGATCAGCTCCAATTGAATCTAATTTAATTGGGCTGGAGGATTCTGTCCTTCTTAAAATAATATAATTAGTTTCTACAGATGATTTATCAATCCAGTTCAACAGAACATCATTATTTGAGTCAACACTAACTGTTAAACTATCCGGTGCTTTTAATTTTGTAGTAAAATTACTCTTTGGTGAAAAAGCACTGGTGCCTGTTGGATTGATTGAACTAACTCTCCAGTACAATTTTTTACCTTCCTGAAGATTATCAAGAGAATAAGAATTGGTTAACAAAGTTGTATCAATAATAATATCAGTAAAAGGAACGTTGTTTGACAATTGATAATTGTATTCAGTTGCATTTGAAACCACATCCCACAGAAACTCCTGATCAATATCCTGATGAACAGAATTATTAGCCGGACTAATTAAGTTTGGTGGTGAAGGATAAGCGTAACTAGTAGTGAATTTATACACATTAGACCAGCCGCCGTTTCCACCGCCATTTATTGCTCTTACTCTCCAATAAACAACTGATAATTCAGGTAAGTTAGTTAGTGTACCAGTTAAAATTTTACTATTAAAACTCAGAACACCAGTATTAAAAGTAGAATCTGTTGATGCCTGAATTTCATATCTCATACTTTTCGGTGCCCTTGTCCATTTGCATAGTAACTGAATGCTGGAAACTCCTTGTGCATTATTTTCCGGCTCAACTAAGGAAACAATGTCAGGTACAGGAACTACATTACCACTGACAATAACAGAAAACTGTTGAGAGCCGGTTGATAAGTTATTTTTATGTCCTATTTTAATTGTATATGTACCGGCAACAGGTGATTCAATAAGAACCTGCTCAACATTATCTCTGAAGTTATTTCCTGTTGTAGCTGCTGCAGAAGGATTAGCCGGATCTAATACCCAGGGATAATGTATTGTTGAGTTAGGACCGGTTACAGTTAAGTCCAAATCATTTACAAGCATAAGATTTGTTGGATTTAAAGAAGCCTGCGGCGGTGTACCGGCAATATCTAACCAGCAAATTGTAACTTTTAAAGGTTCAGTCCCGTTAGATTCAACTGTAAATTCCTGGGTACCTCCCTGATTTAATGTAAGCTCTCTGATTAATTGATTGCCGCCAATTTCGCTATCAAGAGTTAATAATTGAACAGCTCTGTATGTGTTCATTAGTCCCCATCCAAATTTATAGTCCGGACCAGGTGCAGTACCTGCTTCATCAGCAGTATGAATTATTAAACCTTTTACTGTTGACGAGCGCAGGAATGTAGTCGGACCATTTAATGCAGCTTGTTGTTCTAATATTAATGCTACTGAACCAGCAACATTAGGTGAAGACATAGAGGTACCACTAATACTTGTGTAGGCAGTATTGGATGTATTTGTAGATGAATACAAATCTGTTCCATTTGCTACTATATCAGGTTTAATTCTGCCATCATCAGTCGGACCTTCGTTACTCCATGATGTTACTGAAACATCTGAAGGTGAATTATATCCATTAACAATATCATTTACAGCTCCAACTGTTAAAGAATTTTTTGAAATACCTACTCCATCATTAATACAATCATAACCATTAATACCACCATCTTTATCTCTGACAGTTGAAGACCACACCCAGACATTATTTACATATATCCAATGTGCAGTTCCACTGGTTGGTCCATCTCCTCTGTCATTACCGGCACTTTTGCAAACAAGAATATTCGGTGCGTTTACCATAAAATAATCCCAGGACGCTGAAGTTGAAGAATAAAATCCAAACAGATAATCTTCAGTTTCACTAATTGATGGTGTTCCAAACCAAGCCCATTTTCCATCATTATGATAATCATATACCCAGCCTCTTATTGATCCGTAAGAATGATTAGAAATTTTTAACCCGT
>JAVEUY010000469.1:0-2504 GCA_034005315.1 Ignavibacteriaceae bacterium
GATGTAACTCAACTTGTTGCCGGCGATCTTGGTGCTGTAGTAAAATTAAAAGATACTCACACTAATAATACGTTAGCATCAAAGAGTCTTTCAGTTATTATTGATGAAATAAATTTTCCTGAAGCTGTTATAAGAAGCGCTATCTTACCAAAAGCAAAAGGAGATGAAGATAAAATTGCATCCGGATTGCATACACTGCACGAAGAAGACCCTTCATTTTTTGTAAAGTATGATCCGGAAATATCACAAACAGTTATTTCAGGACAGGGAGAGCTTCAACTTGCCCTTGCCGCTAAAAGATTGAAGGAACGATACAAAGTAGATGTTGATCTTATTGAACCAAGGATTCCATACCGCGAAACTATTAAAGGCAGAGTAGATGATGTAGAATACAAACATAAAAAACAATCCGGCGGAAGAGGACAGTATGGACACGTTCACTTCAAAATGGAGCCTTTACCAAGAGGAACAGGATTTGAGTTTGTTGATGCTATTGTAGGCGGTGTTGTTCCTGGTAGATTTATTCCTGCGGTTGAAAAGGGAATAGCTGAAGTTATGAGTAAAGGAGTTCTTTCGGGCAACAAAGTTGTTGATGTTAAAGTTACTCTGCATTTTGGTTCATATCACGATGTTGACTCTGATGAAATGTCCTTTAAATTAGCTGCTATACAATGCTTTAAGAAAGGTTTCCTTGAATGTAAGCCTTGTTTGCTTGAACCAATTTATGAAATTGAAGTTATTGTACCGGATGAATATATGGGTGATGTTATGGGCGATATATCCAGTAAACGTGGTAAAATATTAGGAATGGATTCTGACGGACATTTTCAGGTAATTAAAGCTCTTGTTCCGTTATCTGAGCTTCATAAATACTCTTCACAATTACGAAGCTTAACGCAGGGAAGAGGAGTACATAAACGAAAATTCTCTCACTATGAAGAAGTGCCGAAAGAAGTTGAGCAAAAAGTAATTGATGAGTATAATAAATCAAGAGAAGAAGAAAAATAATATTTACAGCGGAGTTAATCTCCGCTTTTTTTTACCAGGTAAGTAAATGGAAAAACTTTGGTCACCATGGCGTTCAAAATATATTGAATCATTCAGCTCAGATCAGGATTCATCCAGGTGTATTTTTTGTCAGATAGCCTTGTCTGATACTAACAAATCCGATAATCTGATCGTTCATAAAGATAAATATACATTTACATTGTTAAATCTTTATCCTTATAATAATGGACATCTGATGGTCGTTCCTTACAGACATACAAGCGATTTTTTAAGCCTTAGCGTGGAAGAATATTCCGGTTTAATGAAAAATTTACAACTTGCACAACAGGCACTCTTAAAAGTTATGAATCCTCACGGATTTAATATTGGCGCTAATATTGGTAGAGTAGCCGGTGCCGGGATTGAAGATCACATACATTTTCATATCGTTCCGAGATGGAGTGGGGATTCCAATTTTATGCCTGTGATTGGTGAAGTTAAAGTAATCTCTCAGGACCTTCAGGAAACTAAAGTCAAATTAATCCGGGCTTATTCAGAATTATTAAAATAAAATAATTCATTATTCATCTAATTAAAAAAATTACAGAGGTAACTTGAAAAGCCTATTAATTCTTTTAATTGCAGCCATTGCATTTTATGGCTGTGATAAAAAATTTGCCAAACCTGTTGATGGTAAAACAACCCCGCTGGTTTTACGCGATGGACTGCTGTATCCGGATTCAACTTCACAAGTTCCGTTTACCGGTAGAAATAAATCAAAAGCAATGGAGCGGTTTGTAGAATTTGATGTAGTTAATGGGATTAAAGAAGGAGATTTCATTATATATTATCCAAATCAGCAAATTGAAATGATAGGGAAGATGTCAAATAACAAAAATTTTGGTGAATGGAAATATTACAGATCAGATGGTTCTTTAGAAACTGCCGGAAGTTATGTGGATGATATTCCTTCAGGTAACTGGACATGGTATTATCCTGATGGAAAAATTGTTGAAGAAGGTATCTACAAAGAAGGTAAACGTGATGGTATATGGAAAAGCTACGACTCTACCGGAGCTCAGTTGATTATAAGAACTTACAAAGAAGATAAGTTAATTGATTCAACATTAGTTGGAGAAAATAAAAATACTGCTCAATAATGCCTTCTTGATTTAGGAAAGATTATACATTATTTTTGTGCGCTTAAAAATTTGGGCCCATAGCTCAGTTGGTTAGAGCATCTGACTCATAATCAGAGGGTCGGTGGTTCAAGTCCATCTGGGCCCACATTAAACCTCAGAATCGTTTGATTTTGAGGTTTTTTTATTTTTTGAATGATTACGAAAAACTAAATTCGCTTCATAAATTTATGTAGAACTTTTTCTTTACTTTGTACTCCTTTTTTATTACTGGTTTATACAGAAACAAAGCATATCTATCCTAAAGAATGATCAGTAAATCTTATTCAACACGTTTTTAAATGCGGTGTTTTATATGCATAAGCTATTTGAGAATAT
>JAVEUY010000470.1:0-2504 GCA_034005315.1 Ignavibacteriaceae bacterium
TGCGACGGTCCAGTTTGTAAGGTTTCCTTTTTTCGTCTGAGCAAGTATGTAATCAACTACCTTGTTAGTGTCTATTACTTCTTCTCCAATATTATATTTTAGAATATATGTATTTATAGCATTAAAATTATCAACGCCTTTCCAAACAAATATTTGTTTGGCATTAAAATGATTCAAAGGTTTTTCGTTTGGTTTACCGAGGTCAGAAATCAAATCTATAACAGCATCAAAATTCTTCCTGAATTTAAGTTTATCAAGCTTATACTGATAGGTTTGTTCTAGTTGGCCTGAGTAGCTGAGATACATTATTTTTTTATATCTGAATTTGTTAGCTGCTGTTATTTTTTAAACCCCGGGGTGTGTCCTTACTTTCAAACCGAATTCTTTTGGCGTTTTCTTTAGCAGAAACATATAGTCAAAATCCTTACGCATTTCTTCTGAAGCAATCGTGATATGCTTGTACCAGTGTGTCAGCTCGTCACTGGTAAATATCCTGCATAAGTCCACATATCCTGGTCTGAAGCCAAACCATCTTCCCATCTGCATAAGTGTGTCATACATTTTTGATGCACGTAAATAATAACTTATAGTTAAACCTTCCAAAGTTAAACCTCTTGAAAGTTTATCACCACCAACCGCAATCACAGATAAGAATTTCCCTTGATGTTCTGAAAAGAAATAATCAAGTGGGGAAATATTGTGATGAGATAATCCTGCAATGTTTTTATCTCCATGAACAGCACGGACTTCCATTTTGGAAATGGCTAAATAAATTTCTGCAACAACATCATTCCAATCAAGTGTAACTATTTCAGGATCTGCATATAGATGCGAATCGTGGATTATTTTTGCAGTTGTTGGCATGAAGTCCTTTATCCAGATGATTTCCAGCTCTTTAAGCAGATTGCCTGATTTTAATTCAATCTGTTTCTGATAAAATTTCAATTCAGCATCCACCAAAGATGCAATTCTGTCCTGCCAGACAATAAACCTTGAAATGTGGATCAGCATAGAATTGTGAACATCAATCTGTTTTCGTACTCTTCTGGCTGCAGAGGAAAGAACAAAACATTTTAACGCATATTTCAGACTTGGGGGAAGTTCATCAGGCAATGGATCATCCTTTTTATGCTTATCAGGTACCAGAGATCTTGCTATTGAGTGAATATTTTCTACACCTGCTATTACATTTTGGAATTGCTCCTGTGTATGTGAAGGTTCAAAAATATCGTAATCATTTACAAGACGAAGCATCGGTAATGGTTCCTCCTCAATATCAGATGAAGTAAGTGCCTGTAATCCAAAAACCTTTGCCGAACCTATATAATTTGAAGGAGCTGGGATATTAATAATAAAATCTTTGGGAAATAAATCTTGTCCAACTGTATACTCATAATCTTTTATTGTCAGATCAATACCTTTTACAGTTTCCTGTTCAAGAATCGGAATAAAAATGTTGGCAAATGGTGTTGCTGTATATCCGACATAAGCACTTTGTTCAAAAAGTGAGAGTAATGCTCTGATACATCCGTTGATTGCAGAGACTTTTTCTTTACTTACATTAATTGAGGCATTGTCTGCTTCATCATCAATAAGAAGAAACGGGATGTTTCTGATTATTATTTTACCATCAGGTTGTTTATCTCCCCAGACAGCAAGCCAGGAAATTATATTTTTAAGGATTGAACCATTTTTTTTAATGACAGCAACTATAGGATCTGAACTTCTTAAATGTATTCCTGCAGACTGTGCGACTTTTCTGTTGAAATCGCCATTCAGATGGCTTGATGTTAAAGCATTTGCCGGAAGATCAATTGGCTGATTTGTTTTACCATCACGCGGATTGTAGAAACCTACACCAATTTTGTTTGTGTTTGAATACTGTAAAGAACGCTGGCTGTTAAATCCTAAAAACCCTGCATCAATTCTAATCTGGGTCTGACTTCTTAAAGAATCATGCATTCCAGCCAGAATAATTATAAGTTTATATCCAGCATCTGCAGCTTTGTTTATTAAACCTATATAATTTGAAGTTTTTCCAGATTGTACTTGCCCTACTACCATCCCTCTTTTATCCCATGCTCCTGGAGTTATCGGATTTGCTATCCGATCTAAAATATCATCGGTGAGGTTATCAAGCTTATTTATTGTATCAGGCGCAATATTTTTCTGTAAGTAGCTGATATAGCGATTCCAGAAATTCCAGGTAATATTTGCTTTGCTATCTTTCAACCATGGATAATAATCTTCATCTGTATCAAGTATTCTGTAATTCTCAGAAAAAATAGAAAAGGTTGCGGATAAATATCTGAACAACGTTTCTCTTTCGGAAAAGAGATCTGGGAAAATCTTAAGTACATTATCGATTGAATTGGTTACATCCTGTGGGGAAGGATTTTTAATCACCCTTAGAAGTTCAATGCAGATATTCTTCGCTTGCTCAATCATTGGGGGTCAAGTTTTAATATTTCCTCAGGATATAGGTTAAATGGCTCGAGATTTAT
>JAVEUY010000049.1:0-11103 GCA_034005315.1 Ignavibacteriaceae bacterium
TTTCCGCAAATTTATTTAAATGATTAAACTTCATAGATAAACAACTAATCTCATTTCATATTATCTCATCAAGGAAACTTTGTAAACAAAAGCATATTGAATATATTTGAGCCCTGAATTTTGATTTACCCGAACGGAGAGATGCAGGAGTGGTTGAACTGGCACGCCTGGAGAGCGTGTGTATCTTTACGGGTACCGTGGGTTCGAATCCCACTCTCTCCGCAAATAATCTTATAATTTAAGAACTTACAGATGCTGCTTACATCAGGCTTATTCTGATTGTATTTGATCCTTCTATTATTTTATTTCGTACTCTGTAAGTAAAAAATTTTTCCACTAAAAGTATGGAGCTTAAGAATAGTTAAGTAAAGATAGCTTTAAATTCTTTTCCATAATTCAGCTCATTGACCCGATAGTAAATTTGTATTTTCTTTTACATATCAATAATTATAACACAGTAATTCTTTATACATGCGAAGTAAGATTTTTTAGAAAATAAATTAATTTTTTTAAAATAATTATATATATTGTATATTAGATACAATAATGTTTCAACTAACTTATATGAAAGGAAAAGTAATGAAAAAAATTCTTGTACTGTTTTTTGCGGTTCTTTTAATTACTTCCGCATTGCAGGCTCAAACTACTCCTATTGAGGTGGAAAGTTATGCAACTTTTAATGCTTATGCCGGCGCTGCTCCGGATCCTTCAACTCCATATTATGGTGACTTAGGTGTCAGAAGAGTTATAGTAGCAGATGTAGATAACGATGGGGTACAAGAAATTCTTTCTACTGATTATTCAAACGGAGGAAGAGTTCACGTTCTTAAACACGATGGTGCCGGAAATCTTGAAATTATCTGGTCTTCACCTGTATCATCTACTACAAGCGGATCAACACCCAGATTCCCGCAAGTTGGTGATTGCGATGGTGACGGAATGCCGGAAATAATTTTTGAACAAAAAGGTGAAGGCAGAATAGTATTTTATGAGTGGGATGGATCTTCCTGGGGAACTGAACCTGCCTATGAAATTACAAGCGATATGTTTTCTACTGCAACCGGTACATCCGAGACTTTAAGATTAGACAGAGAGACGTTACTTGTTAAAGATCTTGATGGTGACGGCAGAAGCGAAATTATTTGCCATACTTCTGCACAAAGAAATGTTTTTGTATTATCTATAGATGGCAGCTTCCCTGGCTTTGCAAGTCTGATTTGCGAAGGTGGCAGACCCGATGAAACTCAAAACGGACAGGACTATGGAATTACAGGTTCATATTTCAGTTCAACTGCTGCTGATATTAAGGGAGATGGTAACTTAACAATAATTAATAATCACTGGGATAGATGCGGTATGTGGGCAATCCAGGTAAATGGTGCAGATTCTTACACTTATCCTGATACAAGTTTTGCTGGTGTTTATAACAGATATTCACCTCCCGGAAAGGACGGAGTTAGTTATTTTGGTATAACTGCTGCTGATGTTAATGGTGATGGAATTGATGAAGTAGTTGGCACATTATATCAGGACAATTTTGATATGGTTCTGTTTCAGTTTTCACCAAACGATGTAAGTGCTAATCTATTTAACAGTGACCCTGATTCTGTAGCAAAAAGATTCGGAAGAATAGCTTTGAATTCAGATCTTGCAGCTTTGGGAGGTAAAACAGGTACAGTTGAACTATGGCCTTGTGTTAAAGGTGATTTGAACAAAGACGGCAAAGATGAAATTTACACCGGCGGCGGCAGAGGTATAAATGTTATCGCTGTTCAGTACAATGGTACAGGAAGTTTATTGGATAAAGATAATTATACTGCTAACCTTGTTTATACAGGTGAAGGCGGTGACGTATTTGCAACTTTCAGAATATATCATGGAAGAATTGATACTGTTATATCAGGCAATGACACTACTTTTGTATTAAATGATACTGTTATTGATACATTACGTCAGGAAACTCCGTTTACAGCTTATATTTTTGCTGACGGTGTTGATATTGATCAGGACGGAAAAATGGAAATGGTTATTTCTGAACAGAGTGTTTATGATTCAACTACAGTTTATGAATATTTCTGGGTTGACTCA
This sequence comes from Ignavibacteriaceae bacterium, assembly GCA_034005315.1. Taxonomy (GTDB): domain Bacteria; phylum Bacteroidota; class Ignavibacteria; order Ignavibacteriales; family Ignavibacteriaceae; genus IGN3. Next base: position 2,089 of record JAVEUY010000049.1, read on the forward strand.
ACACACTCATGGGAATTAGATCCGGATTTGACACATAAATTTATTAATGAATACAGAAAGACAATCCGCATTCTTGAGTACACCGGACCTACAGGATTAGTAGATCAGGGATACAACGTAGTAATGCCGGAAGATTATGTTTTGGAAAACAATTATCCAAATCCTTTCAACCCTTCAACAACAATTAAATTTGTCCTTCCACTACAGAAAAAAGTATCATTGAAGATATATGATATGCTTGGTAAGGAGGTAGCTACTTTGATCAACAATGAAGTTTATGAAAAAGGAAGCTACGAAATGGTTTGGGATGCTACGAACAATAGTGGTGTTAAAGTAGCCAGTGGTAATTATGTTGCTACATTAACTTATGGCGCTTTCTCCAAATCAATTAAGATGACCTTATTGAAGTAGTGCGTAGTGTTTTTTAGTGTTTATAAGAGGCTGGTTTAAAAGTATTTATATTTATTTAGTACTTTTAGCAGCCTCTTTCATTATAGCAACACTAAGGACTAATTATTTTTCAAGTTATATTATTAAGTAATCAAAGTTTTTATCAAACGATGTTAATTATTCATTTGACTTAGAAGGTCTCTGATGTACAAAAAATTTTTACTATTGTTATATCTAATTTCTTCATTCTGTACTTCATTACTTTACGCACAATCTACAGGAAAGATTATGGGTAAAATAATCGATAACTCAACAAATGATGGAATCCCTTTCGCAAATGTTTTAGTAGATGGAACTACTTTTGGTGCAGCATCCGATGTGGAAGGAAATTTTGTAATATTAAATATACCCCCCGGTTTATATAGTGTAACTGCTTCTTATATCGGATATCAGAAAGTTACTATTAAAGATATCACAGTTAATGTTGGTTTTACAACAAGTCTTGATTTTTATTTAAATCCCGGTGAAATTACACTTGAGGCTGTAGTAGTTCAGGGTGATAGAAACCCGTTGATCAGACAGGATTTAACAAACCCAACTGTTGCAATAACTTCTGAATCGTTAGAAAATTTACCTGTTGATAATATTGCCGATGTAATAAAATTACAAGCAGGAGTTGTAACAGGCGATGACGGAAGCATCCACGTAAGAGGCGGATTTGGAAATGAAGTTGCTTATACTCTTAATGGTCTTTCATTAAATGATCCTTATGGAAACTCAAGATCAGTTGGATTAGCCTCAAATGCTGTTCAGGAGGCTTCTGTTTCCACAGGAACATTTAGTGCTGAATTTGGAAACGCACTAAGCGGAGTTGTTAACTATGTAACAAAAGAAGGGTCAGATAAATATACATTCAGCATCAGAGGATATGGCGGTGATTATGTTACCTCCAGAACCGACTTTTTTACAAATTTAGATAAAATTGATTTTCTGAACAGAGGTCGTCTTGAGGCTACTTTCGGAGGACCTTTGCCTTTTGGCTCATCAACACAATTTTTTACATCCGGAATATATGAAAACTTTAAAGGCGGTTATTATGGCTACAGGTTATATAATCCCGGTGATTCATATTTAACTCCTGCTAATTTTAAAAATACTGATCCAAGATATGGCGATGCAACCGGTGCATTTTTCTTTAATCCTTTTACTCCGGGCAGCGACGGTAATCCGACAGGCAACAAACAATATGTTGCACTGGATCCAAATCAGACGCTTAATTTACAATTTAACATCAGTCAGAAGTTTGGATCATTAATTAAGTTGAAATATGAATTTGTTTTTGATAAGGCTAAGTCAAGAGATTTCAATAGAAATTATTTATTCAATCCTGACGGATTAGGATGGGACTACAGCAGAGGCGTTATTAACACACTAGATTTAACTCATACTATTGATGATAAAACTTTCTATACACTAAAGGGATCTTATTCATTCAACCGAGGTGAACATTTTCTTTATGAAGACCCAAGTGATTCACGTTATCTGCCTGGTTTTTACAGAAAAACAGTTGGAAATACTACATACTATTCCGGCGGAACTGATAATGATATCTGGCACAGATCTACTGAGACCTACAGTATTAAAGGTGATTTAGTATCTCAGATGTTTGGTGTTCATGAAGTTAAGGCAGGATTTGAGTTCAGAAAACATAATATAAAAAGAGATGGTTTTACTTTAGATTTTTATAAATACACTGATATAGGAGGTATACCTTCTATCACTCCGCTTAATATTAATGATATGCTGTATGATACTTCACTGACAATCATTCGCGGTGGTCTTTTCAGTGTTTCTACTTATGATAAAAATCCTTTTCAGGGTGCTGTTTACCTGTTAGATAAAATGGAGTTAGCAAAAACTTTAATACTTAACATAGGATTACGATACGAGTTCTTTAATGCTGCTTCTGATTATAATTATGATTTTTCCAAAAATCTTACTGATTCATTATCAGGTTATATGGATACATATCTTAAACCCGCAGAAGTTAAACATATGTTATCACCAAGGTTCAGTGTTTCATACCCGATTACTGATAGAGGTGTAATAAGATTTTCTTACGGTCATTTTTATCAGGTTGGTTCATTATCCAGTTTATATGCTAACGATGTCAGATGGGTAGCTAATGTTGCTACTATCCCAACATTTGGTAATCCCAATGTTAATCCTCAACGCTCTGTTCAATATGAAATCGGATTGCAGCAGCAGCTTACAGATGATTTCAAATTTGATCTGACAGGTTATTATAAAGATGTAAGAGATTATATTTTTACTCAAACAATTTATACTGAAAAAGCCCGTCAATACAAGTTGTTAACAAATCTTGCATATTCAAACGTAAGAGGAATTACACTTTCTTTCTTAAAAAGAAGAGGACCCGGAGAAATGTTTTCGGCAACACTTGATTATACATTTCAGGTTGCTGAAGGTAACAGAACTGAACCGCAGGAAGATCTGTTCTTTAGTGAAGCTTCCGGCAAGCAGACAGAAACTTACTTAGTACCATTAGATTTTGACCGTCCTCATTTAATAAACGGTACTTTTACTTTAACAGATCCAAATTCCTGGTCATTAGGCGTAATCTATAATATTCAGGCTGGTACTCCTTATACACCGGCTCTGCCTACGAGTTTTTCAACTATAACTTATCAGCAAAACTCGGGAGCTAAATCTATGCAATGGGAAGTTGATCTTAAATTTGAAAAATACTTCACCTTTGGTTCTTTGAGCTATTCTGTATTCATTCATATTAATAATCTGTTTGATACTCAAAACGACAGATACGTTTATGCAAGCTCCGGAAAAGCATTGTCTAATATTGAAGAGATCTTGAATGCTAATCAGTTTAATGATTTAAGAAACAGAATATATAGAGGCGATCATGGACTTATTGATATGAGTTATCTTGATCAATACTATTCAAAACGTCCTGAAAACATAAACAGACCCAGAGAAGTAAGACTCGGATTTTCAGTAATATTTAATTGAACACTCAACAAGGATTTAAATAATGATGATGAAAAAATTTTTATTACTACAATTTTTAATTCTTTTTGTCAGTTTAGCTACTGCACAAATACCTGATAGCCTTGCTGGATATAATTTCAGAAGTCTGGAGCCTGGAGAGGCTGAATTTCTTTTCGGACCGAACAGAGGATTTCAAATTAATAAGCTAACAGGTGAAAAAAAAGAAATTAAAGATATCACTATCAAAGGCAATAAGATAACTACTATCCTTTTTAATTATGGAGCTATTTGTACGCCTTTTGCTTTATCAAATGTTAATGATCTTGTCTGGAACGGATTAGGATACGGATTTGAATTTGGCTTAATTGCGGGTGCTGAAGTAATTGATGTAAATGGAGATACGCTTCACATAATAAGTGATGCCGCTGTTAGAAGTACCGAAGGAGATTACAGTCCCGATAATTCATTAAAATGGGGCTGGCTGCCTAAAACGGGCTATTCAGACCCAAATCAAGATAAAATTGCTTCACTTCTTGCAGAAGATAAAGATGGTGACGGTAAACCTGATTCCTGGCCTGAAGGATGGTATTCTGCAGGAGCTGGAAAATATCTTTGGCCGGCATTTTTAGGTGATATGGCTACTGCACCGGATGAAGAAGTGTTTTATGATATTGATGATTTTACAAATTACGAATTTATTGATCGTTATCAACCCTTTCCAAGCGATATAACAAAAGGAGGGTTAGGGTTGGAAGCAACTGTAAGAATTTTGCAGTTTAATAACCCTTTGGCTGAAGATATAATTTTTATGGTTTATCAAATTACTAATGCTTCTGAAAAGGACCTTGATAAATTATATATCGGAATGTTTGGCGATCCACACATAGGAGGATCTGCTACTGCTGAAACTAAAGACGACCGTGCATTCTTTATTCCACCAATTCTTCCACCAAATTTCGGTTCTTATGATCAAAGAGCTAGAAGTATGGTTTATGCTTGGGATGAAGATTTTAAAGGAATGGGCGGAAAAGTTCCAGGATACTTTGGATGGAAATTCCTTGAGTCTCCTTCATTTGATAATGACGGAATAGATAATGATGATGATGGTATAATTGATGAAAGTCCGTTTAATGATAAAGGATTTTATATTGATGGAGTAGCAACACCGCTTACTTATGGTATTTATGATGTTGTAAAATATACAAGGGTTTATGGTGCTCCAAAGCCAAGATGGTCAGGCGATGAAGATGGAGATTGGAATGTTGAAAAAGATGATGTTGGAATTGATGGTATTGGACCTGAATCCTCAAACTATCCGGGGCCAGATTATGGCGAAGGAGACGGAATGCCTTCACAAGCCTGGTATCTTGATATTAATAATAACGGAATAATGGATAAAGAAGAGGAATCCACTCTAAGCGATACCAGATTAACGGGTTATAAATGGGCTGGCTCTGAGCCAAACTTTGGATATAGAGATATTTCAGAATCAGATATGATAGGTTTAACCGGTTTTACTGCTGCTCAATATGGTTCTCCTAATTTTCCTAAAGAAGATGAGCTTATCTGGCAGTGGATTTCAAAGCCGCATATTGACCCTGACCAACCTTTGTTAAAAACTGCCGGCGACAATATCTTCTGTTTTTCAACCGGACCGTTGTCTCTTAAAAGAGGAGAAACTCAGAGATTTTCGATGGCTATAATTATGGGTGAAAATATAAATGATTTACTTCTTAATGCTATAACATCTGTTAGAATTCTTGAAGCTGATTACAGATTTGCACAACCGCCCGCTAAACCTATTGTTTCAGCAGTTGCTGAAGATGGTAAAGTAAGACTATACTGGGATGCTAAGTCGGAAGACTCAGTAGATCCGTTAACACGCGAAAAAGACTTTGAAGGTTATAAAATTTATCGAAGCAGGGATTTTAATTTTTCAGATGTTTATACGATTACCGATGCTAACGGAGTACCGTTCTTAGGTCAGGCGCTTATTGACCCAAACACTGGAAAAAGAGCTCAGTTTGATTTGATAAACGAATACTCAGGCTTGGCTGATGTTGAATATCAAGGGCGTGGCGTGAAGTATTTCCTGGGCGATAATACCGGCTTACAACACGAATATGTAGATTCAACAGTACAAAACGGTGTTACTTATTATTATGCTGTTGTAGCTTACGATCACGGAACAGATGAATTACCTCCAACAGAAACACAATCTGTTATTCAGCAGGATCCTTTAACCGGTGAGTTAATTTTTGATGTAAATACTGTTCAGGTTACACCCGGTCCTGTTTCAATAGGAATAACTGATCCTGAAGTTGGATTAGATGGCGAACCAACATCCATAAATTCTGATGCAACAGGAAAAATAGTAATCAAAGTATTAGATAAGCTTGCAGTAAAAGATAATTTTTATAAAATAGATTTTGAAGATTCTAAAACATATAATGTACTTGATTCAACCGGCATTCAAACTACATTTATTTCCAAAGATACTATTCTTGTAACTCTTCCTCATAAAAACATTTTACCGGGAAGTCTGCAGGTATTGGATGAATCAAACAATGTGGTTGATACTTCAAAGATAATAGTTAATTATATCTCAGGACAGATTGCCGGCAGAAGACCCGGATATTTACCGGCTGGTGAACTTTTTAAAGTTTATTACAGATATTATCCTGTTTATGAAAGCAAATTATTAGACAATGAAGATGGTAATCCGGCATTTGACGGATTAAGGGTTTTTATTAAAGCTGATTCACTTCATTTTGATGCTGAAAATACTAAGTTCATTCATAATAGTAATGTAACTGTATTAGATACTATATTCTATCCTGCATTGATTGGAACTGTCAGCTTAAGAACTAAAATCAGTGCGGACTGGGAAATAAGATGGAATGATACTGATACTTTGGCTAATGGCAGTTGGATGTACGCTGATACTATTAATACTTTAAGAGGTCAATTTGCAATACCTTTCAAAATATTTAACCTTACTGCAAATGAGCCTGCAACTTTTGTAATTGATGAAATTGTACCCATTAATAAAAATAATAAAAGATGGGATTGGGGCGAAGGAATTATTCTTCAGCCGCAAGGAGCAACTAATCCTGCAACAAGCTATGAAGTAATACTTAAACTGGACAAAACCAAACCAACTCAGATTCTTCCAAAGAACGGAGATGTTTTCCAGATAAAGACTAAGAAACCGTTTGAAAGCGGAGATACTTATGTATTCGACACTAAAAAAGTAAAAGAAAGCAAGGAGCTGCAACAGCAGGGATTAAATGATATTTATGTAGTTCCAAATCCGTATGTAGCATACAGCATTTCTGAAAACCCGGGCAGAACTTTAACCAAACGCGGTGATAGAGAAATTCAATTCAGAAATCTTCCGCCAAGATGCACAATAAGAATATATACTGTAACAGGCGAACTTGTTGATACAATCGAAAAAGATGATTTAACAAGTATGGCAAGCTGGGATCTTTTAAGCTCCGAAGGTATGAGAATCGCCTATGGTGTTTACATATTCCACGTAGATATTCCCGGTGTTGGTGAAAAAATCGGCAGATTTGCTGTAATTAAATAGATAAAAAAATATTAGGGACAGATGAAATTCTGTCCCATAAATATTTGAAAAGAATTTAATGGAGTAATTAAAATATGAGAAAGTTTTCTATACTAATAATTCTGGTCTTAAGCTTTATTATTAATCAAATAAATATTTACCCGCAGATTTTCAGAGAGATTTCTAAAGTTGGTACTACTGCTGGACAATTCCTGAAAATTGCACCGGGTGCCCGTGCTTTAGGAATGGGCGGAACTTATGTAGGAATAAGTGATGATATTTATGCCGCATACTATAATCCTGCCGGTATTGCAATAAATAAAGGAAGCGGAGAGGTTGCTTTTAACCATTCACAATGGCTTGCAGATATAAGTTATGATTTTGCAGCAGTATCATTAAATCTCGATACTTTCGGATCACTTTTCTTTTCTGTTACCTCATTCAGAATTCCTGAAGATAAAGTCAGAACATTTGAATTCCCAGAAGGTAATGGACAATATTGGGATGCAGGTTCTGTTTCTTTTGCTGTTGGATATGCTAAAAGCTTAACTGACAGATTTTCAATAGGTTTTAATGCTAAGTATATCAGGGAGTCAATCTGGAGTTCCTCATCCAGCGGTTTTGCTTTGGATGTTGGAACTTACTATATAACTCCGTTTAATGATTTGGTAATTGGTGCAAGTATTTCCAACTTTGGAAGTAAAATGAAACTTGACGGAAGAGATATTCAGATTAATTATGATCCTGATAATAATAGTAATACAGGACCAAATAATATCCCTGCAAAATTTGAAATGGACCAGTATGATCTTCCCCTTATCTTCAGAATCGGATTTTCAATGGATGTTATAAAATCCAGATATATCAGAGTTAAAACAGCTTTTGATGCAACACATCCTAACGATAATAGTGAATATCTTAATGCGGGAATAGAATTTGCCTATGATGAATTAGTTTTTATCAGAGGCGGTTATAAATCGTTATTCCTGGCAAACAGTGAACAAAGTTTTACTTTGGGAGCAGGAATCAATTACGAAATGACTAATGGTATAAGCATAAAATTTAATTATGCTTATGGCGATTACGGCAGGTTAAAAAATATACAGTATATAGATATTGGATTAGTGTTCTGATTAAATAAAAAATTAACTCTAAGGCTATTGTTAATAAAAATTTTCAATAGCCTTTTTTTTTGCTCATCAGATATGGTTATTTATTACATCACACTCCACAAAAAAACTGATAGTTATAACAAATAATAAAAACTATTCACAATGCGATTGAAAAAAAGAAGAGAGATTTTACTAAACGACACTACAAAAAAAAGCCGCATAAATGATGCGGCTTTTACAATTCAATAATTAATTCAAACTCTAGAAATTAAACTCTTCACCAAAAACATTTAGTTTACCATTTATGTGTTTATTCTTATCAATGATTGTATAAACTCCGTTAGTAATCTGTACAACATCTCTATGACATTGTGCACAGTTTTGTGTTGATGGATGACTTCCGCCCTGAGCTATTGTTATTGGTAATGGATTTCCGGTAGCAGGATCACCATGACAAGTTCCACAGGCAGCTCCTTGTGATTGAGCAGTAAATAATACTACGTTATTTAGATTTCCATTCTTAAAATAACCATGGCAATAAACATTGGAACAACTTCCAATACTTACATCAAAACCAGGAATTGGATTAAAATCCCCAATACCTGGCTGATAGTTAAAACTATTAGGTACATTTGTCTGCAATTTAGAAAGCGAACCAAACACTATTTCTGCTCCCGGAGTATTATCTATATGTGATGGATCAGAAAATCCGGTAGCAGGTTCTATATGGCATTCATTACAGGTTACAACTTTACCAATTGTATTATCAAAAAGGTGTTTAGTGTGGGCACCTACTCCCCTGTCAGAAGAAAGAATATTACCATTCAAAGCTCTTGGTGGTGCAACTCTTAAAGTATTTGTAAAATCACCTTGTCAAGTATTGCAAGCTTCGGGTCCGCCTGGAGTTTTATG
>JAVEUY010000050.1:0-11063 GCA_034005315.1 Ignavibacteriaceae bacterium
TCTCTTTCTTCGTAAATTTTATCCATTATTTCAAATGCATATCTTAAATGCGGAGTGACAATAGAGCCTCCAACAATAAGTGCAATGTTAAATGTTTCCATCAATTCTTCTTTTACTGCACCTTCCTGAATTGAGCGGTCAATGTGATAAAATATGCAGTCATTACATCGCAGAACCATTGATGCGACCAATCCCATCAGCTCTTTTGTTTTTGCATTTAATGCACCGTCTATATAAGCTTTGTTATCAAGTGCAAAGAATTTGTTAAAGTCCCTGAAACCTGAATTAAGGATTCTGTCATTCATTTCAGTCCGATATGCGCGTTTTTCTGTAGTTGTTTTTTTCATTTGCTAATAATCCTTTAAGAAAAATAATTTTGTTTCCGTTAGTTAACGGATTGAGTTTTTGTGGCGACTTCTTTGCCACTAAAACACAAATTCACAAAAGAACACCAAAGATTTATTTCTTACTTTTTTTTGTGCAATTTAGAGTCTTAGTGCTTTTGTGACGGAATCTTTTCGCCACTAAAGCACAAATTCACAAAAGAACACCAAAGATTTATTCATTAACTTTTTTTGTGCTGTTTAGAGTCTTAATGCTTTTGTGGCAGAATCCTTTGCCACTAAAACACAAATTCACAAAAGAACACGAAATCACTAAATCATTTTAAAAAAAATTACAATTCATCTAAAAATTTATTTTTTTCAGGATCGTAAGATACTTCAAGCTCTTCTACTGGTGTATCTGATTCTTCATCTTCCCAATCATATTTTTTAGGCGGATCAATTTTTCTAAAAATAAAAGCAGGAAAAATCCCAACAATTGCACCAAATAAATGCGATTCCCATGAAACACTTTCTTTAACTGGCAACACTCCCCAAATTAGTCCGCCATAAAGAAAAATTACAACTAAAGCTAAAGCAATTGAACGGGCATCTTTACGAAATATTCCACTAAAAAATAAAAATGATACAAACCCATAAATAATTCCGCTTGCACCGATATGATATGCTTCTCTTGCAAAAATCCAGACAAGAATTCCTGTCCCAAGATAAATAATAAAAAATGTTTTGTAAGCGACTTTTGGATAAAAATAAAAAATACTTAAACCCATAATCACTAACGGAGCAGTATTTGAAATAAGATGAGAATAATTAGCATGGATTAAAGGAGAAGCAGCAATCCCTAATAAACCCTTAATATGTCTTGGATAAATTCCAATACTGCTGAGATTAATATTCAAGAAAACAGAAAGAGAATGAATAAACCACATTGCAAAAGGAAAAAGAAGCGGAATTAATATTTTTGGTAAAAGATGCTTTTCATCTTTTACGGTAACTGGTTCCATAGATTATCATTTTTTCATTATAGTGCAAATATAATCATATAGAAATATATTTAGACTTCTGTTGTTGAACAGACACGAGAGTTATTCTGACCTCGTAGTTTTTATTCATTAACGAAGCAGAATCATTTTCTTTGTTTCAACAAAATTTCCTGCCTGCAGCTTATGGAAGTAAACACCGGAAGTCAGATTAATGCCATTACCGGAATAACCATTGAACTCAACCTCATAACTTCCGGAAGGTTTTTCTTCATTAACAAGCGTTACAATTTTATTTCCAAGCACATCAAAGATTTTTAAAGATACAAATGACGGCTGACCAATGACAAATGACAAAGTTGTACTTGGGTTAAACGGATTTGGATAATTCTGCTCAAGTAAAAAATAATCAGGTATCGTTGCTTCATTTTCCACAGTAACAATTTCATTTGTAAGTTTAGTATCAAGACCGGGAATCGAAAATGGAGTGACACCAAGAATTGTAAGATTATCAACATACTGCCCGGGAATAATATCCTGAACAATCCAATTATCAGGGGCAATCCAAACAGTATCATTTAGAGTAAGTAATTCAACTATACTATAAGATAATATCTTCCACTGAAGTAAAAACTTTTCGCAATTCAGATATTCTAACACTATCAGGCCATTCACTAATAAATCTTACTGTTCCGCTGAAACCCGGTGGAGATTTTAATATTGGTTTCGGTTCAATTCCATGATCACTGCATGCAGCAGTAAGCAAAGCCAATAAAAAGAAACTATAACATATCTTAAAGTATTTTATGCTTTTAATAAAACACATAAGACAATTTTAGATTAGTTAATCGTTATGCTGAGCAGGTGGAATCTTATCTGCACCTTTTAATTTCCCGATAAGCTGTTCGGGATGATGAATAAGTAACGGAAGACAATACGAACAAATATAAGTCTGTTTAGAAGAATAGTTTAATGAGACAAGCGGAATCTCATTTTCTGTTCTGTTACAGCTCAAACAATTTTTTACAATCTGGTTTTCCATTTTTTACCTACCTTATTTGTTGATTTGAAAGATATTCTGTTTTAAAGATTTTCCATTTCCCGCCTTCTTTTTTCATATGATGAATTCCGGTTATCCTTGTATTCGGAAATCCTTCTCCCTTAACTGCTTGTGTGGTTTGCTTGTAATAGACTTTAGCTTCATCGCCATTTATTTCCAGAACTTTTATTTGCTCAAGATTGAACTTCATATCGTAGTTAGCAAATATAAAATCCATTCCCTGTATAGTTGAATTAAGCTGTGGTGAATCTTTATGCATTGTCTTCAATACCCGTTTCTTATCTTCAGCTTCAGTAGCTGCAATATTCTCTTTAATAACTGCAATAATTGCATCTGCTGCTTTACTGTCAACAACAGGTTGAATCTGTTCAGGTTCTGGTGGCTGCTCCTGCTTCGGCGGAAGAAAATATTTTTCCCTTTGAACCTGAACTGGTTTATTTTTTTGTTCTTCAGACTTACAGCCTGTAAGAACTACCAAAGCAAGGAAAAAGATTATTGTGGATTTTATTTTATTACTCATTAGCAGATAATATTTTTTTTAGTTCTTCGTTAGTTACATTTAATAATCCGTTTGGCACTAATCTCGGAGTAAGAATTTTCCAGTTTATATTTTCAGAAAAAATCTCTTTAAACATTGATAAAGATTTTTCAACTTCTCCGTTGTTTGCAAGTGCAACGGCAGTCCAGAATTTCATTTCCGGATTATCAGGAAACATTTGCATTGCAGCATTATATTCCTGCATTGCAAGTTTCATATTACTTTTTTCAACTGCAAGATCACCGTTGTTCATATGTTCATAAGCTCTGTAAACTGTTAACAATCTTCTTAATTCTTTAACAGGCTCAGTATTATCTTCCACACGAAGGTCAATTAACCTGTCTTCCCAAAGATTGTCGGTTGCATCACCTCTTACTACAAGTAAACTTGCTGATTGTTTGCCTCTTATATCTCCACCTTCATTCTGTGCCGTTTCTAAAGCAGCAATTAATCTTTCAGCCAAAGGTGCATTCATATTTTCAAATGCCTGAGACATTGCATCCCAAACTGTATTATTCAGCATCATATTTGCCTGAACAGAATAATTATCGCCAACAAAATGTCCTGCTTCAGAAATACACTTAGCTCCTGTAAATGCAAATGAGTTACCTTTTGCATCAACAATTGCGAGTTGTCTTAATTCACTGCCTTCATCTGTAGAAATTAGTAATTCAACTGCTTCTTTAGCTGTCATTCCTTTCTTCAACAATTCTAATCCACGCGGACCGAAAGAAGGATTTACAAATGACTGAGTTGCAACAACACCAACTCCTGCTTCACCCCACGCAACAATTGAACCTACAGAAAACCAATGTGATTGAACTGCTACTCCCATTTCACCTGTTTGCGGATCTCGTGCAACAATTGAATATGTATGAGCTAATGGTTCGTTACCATAAAAACTTTGAGAAAAGATTTCAACGGAAGAAATAACCAGAAAAAAAACGATGAGATTAATTAAACTTTTCATTTTAGACCTTTTATATTAAATGTGCAATACTTCACTCAGGCTTATATGCAGCGTTAGTTTATTTCCTGAAGTCATCTATGGCAAAGATAAGCGATGAACAATCTTAAACAACATTTTAACAAAAATTAATTCAATACTTTAAACAAAACACTGCTTGGATAATTTTTACTGTGATAAATCTTAATATTTGCTTTTATAAATTTATCTATATCTGCATTGTAAATATCACAAAAAGTATTTGGATTTACATCAAAAAACGGAAAATATGATGATGAAACCTGAATCATAATTTTATGTCCTGTTTTAAAAGTATGAAAAGCATCATTAAGATTTAATTTTACTTCGGTTACTTTATTTGGAATAAAAGGTTCGGGATGTTCATAACTATTTCTGAATTTACCGCGCATAATTTCAGTTCTGACTAATCTTTCATAACCGCCCATTTTTACGGTAGCAGGATTTGGAAGCGGATCTTTTGAACTGTCAGGATAAACATCAATTACTTTTACAACAAAATCTGCATCAGTTCCGGTTGTTGATACAAACAGATCAGCAGTAATTGGTCCGGCAATAATAATATCTTCTTTTAGTGTCTCAGATGTAAATGTTAAAACATCAGGTCTTGTTGATACATATCTTTGATCTTCAATCAAGTGAACACGATTATAAAAAGTCTTTGAGTCAATAATTTTTGCTGTATAAGGAACCGGATTAAACGGATCACTTATATATTCAGAATATGAATCAGATTTTTCAGAAATGATATCATTTAATTTCTTTTCATCCTGCAGGTAATACTTAACTTCAGTAACTTCTTTCGGAGGCCAGGTTTCAAAATTATGCCATTCGTTATTTCCTGTATCAAAAGCATAAGCATCGTTTAAGTTTAAATTATCTTCTCCTTTAAGATGATACTTGAAGAAAGGAAATAAAATTTCATCACGATAATAGTCAGCAGTGTTTCCGCCGAAATAAAAATCACCGAGAGAATCTCCTTTAGCCCAAATCCATGATCCGTGAGTCCAGGGTCCCATTACTAATCTGGAATTATTTTCTTTATCATTTCGTTCGATTGTCTTATAAATATTAAGAGCACCAAACATATCTTCTCCGTCATACCATCCGCCGACTATTAATATTGCTGGTTTAATATTTTTTAAGTGCTGCAAATTGCTTCTTGACTGCCAGTAATAATCATAAGTACCATGGAACATCATCGTATCCCAGAAAGGAATTTTATTTTTAAGTATCTCTTCATTAAGTTTTTTTATCGGAGTATGATTTCTGAAAAAATTATATGCATCGGGAGAATCATATTCCGGTGCAGGCGGATATTTAGTTAAAGGTTCAGGTCTCGGACTTCCAAAATATTTGAAGAAATTAAAAGACAACATTAATGTAAACGCACCGTTATGGTGCATATCATCACCAACAAACCAATCTGAGATCGGAGCCTGCGGAGAAGCACAAACTAAATTAGGATGTGCATCAATGCAGCCTATTATTGTATAAAAACCGGGATATGAATTTCCCCACATACCAACTTTTTTATTATTGTTTTCTATGTTATTAATCAGCCATTCAATAGTGTCATAAGTATCAGAGCTTTCGTCAATCTGTTTACCGGTTTTATTCGGAATGTATGCACGCATATTATCAAATTCACCTTCGGACATATATCTGCCGCGGACATCCTGGATTACAAAAATAAATTTCTCTTTTAAAAAATTAATTGAGGGTCCTAAAAATCCCGAATATTTATCCTGTCCATACGGTGAAGCTGAATACGGAGTTCTCATCATTATTATAGGATATGGTATTGATTTATCCTTCGGTGAGTAAACAGCAGTAAAAAGTTTTACTCCATCACGCATTTCTATCATGTATTCTTTTTTATCATAATTATCTTTTACATAATCTTGTTGAGATTGTGTACATTGGATAAGAAAAAAGTAAAGAAGTGTTGTAAGTAATATTTTAAACCGGAAGTTTTTCATATCGCACCTGAGAAAATATTTTTAAGTATAAACAAATTATGCTTCTATCTTTCTATTTAGAGTTCCCTTTTGTGGTTACTTGTATTTTCGCACTCTCGTGATAAATAGCCCTGCTACTAAAACACAATAACACTAAATTGCACTAAATGAGAAGCAGAAATTCTTTTCCTAATTAAAATAAATTATTTTTACTATAGTTAAAAAAGATTTTACAGGAACGGTTTGCCAGATTTATACGGAATAGTAATTTTATTTTTTGTTGGAACAATTGCCTCATTTATAAATGTTAATGCTGGAGGCGGTTCAACATTAACTTTGCCTGCACTTATTTTCCTCGGAGTGGATCCCGTAGTTGCTAACGGTACTAACAGATTATCAATTCTGTTTCAAAATGCTTCTGCTGTTTATTCATTTAAACAAGAAAATTTTTATGAACTGAAAGACAGTTTAATTTTATCTGCTTTAACATTGCCAGGAGCGATTTTAGGCGCTTTGTTTGCTGTTAAGCTTGAAGATAAAATATTCCAAAACATTTTAGCTGTTGTTATGATATTTGTGGTTATAACAATGCTGTTACCAAAAAAGAAAGAAAATCAATTAAACAAAAAAATAAAGTTAGACTGGAAAACAGTTCCTGCATTGATAGCAGTAGGATTTTATGGCGGGTTTGTTCAGGCTGGTGTTGGGTTTTTATTGATGGCTGTATTACAAAATTTAATGAAGCTGAACTTGATAAGAGTAAATATGCATAAAGTTTTTATTGTATTTTTCTATACCGTTCCTGCTTTTTTGATTTTTGTTCTTACAACTAAAATAAACTGGTATTATGGCTTCACTTTATCTGTCGGAACTGCATTCGGAGCATGGTGGGCAGTTAAACTTTCAATTAAAAAAGGTGAAGGTTTTATTAAACTGGTTTTAATAATTGCAATTTTAATTATGGCATTTAAACTTTTAAATATTTTTTAGAGGAGTTATGAAAAAGGATATTAACTATAAATTAAAAATGAATAACAGCGTTGAGGTTCCACAGCTTGGGCTTGGTGTTTATCTTACAAAATCAGGCAGCGAATGTATTAACGCTGTTACCTGGGCATTTGAAGCTGGTTACAGACACATCGATACTGCAAAGTTTTATAAAAATGAAAAAGATGTTGGAGAAGCTGTCAGAAATTCCGGAATAAAACGGGAAGAGGTTTTTGTAACAACAAAACTATGGAATGAAGACCAGGGTTATGAGTCTGCGCTAAAAGCTTTTGATAAAAGTCTGAAGGATTTAAATATTAATTACATTGATTGTTATTTAATTCATTGGCCTGTTAAGGATAAAAGAAAAGATAGCTGGAAAGCGTTGGAAAAAATTTATGAATCAGGTTATTGTAAATCTATCGGTGTAAGTAATTATATGATTCCGCATCTTGATGAGTTATTTACTTATGCAAATGTAATTCCTGTTATGAACCAGGTTGAATTCAATCCTTATAATTATCAAAAGGACTTGCTTGAATTTTGTAATAAGAATAAAATTATTTTAGAAGCTTATGCACCATTAACACGATCTAAAAGACTTAATGACAATAAAGTTTTATCAATTGCTGAAAAACATAAAAAGACAAATGCTCAGGTTTTAATCCGCTGGGCAATTCAGCACGAATTGGTAGTAATTCCAAAGTCTGTCCATAAAGAAAGAATAATTGAGAATGCTGATTTATTTGATTTTAGTTTAGATGAATCTGATATGGATATACTGAATAATATGAATGAAGATTTCAGAGTCTCCTGGAATCCTGCAAGTATTGATTAACAATTCAGGATGCATAGCGGCATACAGACATGCATTTCAAATTTACTTACTTTTTAAGTTCTTTAATTAAGTATTTACCTGTTATACTTTTTTTCTTTTTAATAATTTGTTCAGGTGTACCTTCAGCAATGATTTGTCCGCCAAACTCACCGCCTCCGGGTCCTAAGTCAATTATCCAGTCTGCTGTTTTAATTACATCGAGATTATGTTCAACTACAACAACTGTATTTCCTTTTTCAACAAGCTTATTTAAAACTGCAAGAAGAATTTTAACATCTTCAAAATGTAATCCTGTAGTTGGTTCATCAAGAATATAAATTGTTTTACCTGTGCTTACTTTGCTTAATTCGGTTGCAAGTTTAACACGCTGTGCTTCGCCGCCTGAAAGAGTTGTTGCCTGCTGTCCGAGTTTAATATAACCAAGTCCGACATCGTGAATTGCTTTTATCTTTCTGTAAATCCTTGGCAGATCCTGAAAAAATTCCATCGCTTCATCAATACGCATCTCAAGAACATCAGATATTGATTTTGATTTATAAAGAACCTGAAGAGTTTCTCTGTTATATCTTTTTCCCTGGCAAACATCGCAAAGAACATAAACATCCGGCAAAAAATTCATTTCAATTTTCTTTAATCCATCTCCGCCGCATTCTTCACATCTTCCGCCAACAACATTAAAACTAAATCTTCCGGTTGCATAACCTCTCATTTTCGATTCAGGAAGTTGTGCAAAAAGATCACGGATATATGTAAACAAACCAGTGTAAGTAGCGGGATTAGATCTTGGTGTTCTGCCGATTGGTGATTGATCAATCTCGATTACTTTATCAATATATTCCAAACCTTCTAATGATTTATAAGGTAAAGGAACAAGTTTGGAATTGTAAATTTCCTTCATCAGAATCTTTACAAGTGTTTCATTAACTAAAGTTGATTTACCTGAGCCGCTTACTCCGGTTAAAACAGTAAAAGTTCCGAGCGGAATTTTCAGATTAACATTTTTAAGATTATTACCGCTTGCCCCTTTTAAGACAAGCGATTTACCAATTCCCTTTCTTCTTTTTTCAGGAATCTCTATCTGTTTTTTATCGGTTAGATAAGAAAGTGTTAATGAATCAAATCCATTCTTTGCTTTAATAAGCTCTGACGTTTCTCCTGCAATACAAACTTCTCCACCTTGCACACCTGCTGCCGGACCAAGATCAATTATATAATCAGAACTATCAATTGTTTCTCTATCGTGCTCAACAACAATTACAGTGTTTCCAAGATCGCGGAGATTTTTTAACGAATTAATAAGTTTAATATTATCACTCTGATGTAAACCAATTGATGGTTCGTCAAGCACGTATAAAACTCCTGCAAGCTGAGAACCAATTTGTGTTGCCAATCTGATTCTTTGTGATTCACCGCCTGATAAAGTTCTTGCTGAACGATCAAGAGTCAGATAATCCAATCCAACATTTAATAAAAATCCTAATCGTTCATTAATTTCTTTTAAAATCGGTTTAGCGATAATTGCTTCTTTACCTTTTAATTTAAGATCACTAAAAAATTCTGCTGCCCTGTTAATAGATAGCTTTGTTATCTCACTAATATTTTTGCCCTGAAATTTTACTGATAAAGATTCTTTTTTTAATCTTCCGCCATTACAGGTCTGACAGGCTGCAGAAGTCATATAAGCTTCAACCCATTGGCGTATATGGTTTGATGTTGTAGTAGAATAATAATTTTTAAGATAACTCATTACTCCGGAAAATCTATGAAGATATGTTACCGGTTTTCCTTTACCATAGTTGTAGGTGAAAGAAATTTTCTCAGGACTTCCGTTTAATAACAAATCTTTTTGTTCCGTTGTAAGATTCTTCAGCGGAGTATCGAAATCGAATCCGAGCTTTTGTCCAACTGCTTCCAACTGATTAAAGAACCATATTGATCGCGGTTTACCAAGCGGTGCAATTCCTTCTTCATTAATTGATTTATTCCAATCCGGAATTATAAGATTAATATCAAGCTGTTTAATTTCACCAAGACCTTCGCAATCAGGACACGAACCATAAGGAGAATTAAACGAAAAAGAATTAGGTGCAAGTTCACGATAAGAAATTCCACAATCCAAACAAGCTAAATGACGGCTGTAAATTTTATCTTCGCCGTTATCGTCTATAATTACAATTCCCTCTCCGTAATTCAAAGCAACATCAACCGATTGTGTTAATCTGCTGCGGGATTTTTCACTAACATTAACTTTATCAACAGCTATTTCTATATTATGAATTTTATATCTGTCAATGTGAAAACCTTTTTCAATTTCATGATATTCACCATCAACTCTAACTTTCAAAAATCCATCTGAAATTATTTCTTCAAACAGTTCGCGATAATGTCCTTTTCTTCCGCGCACAACCGGTGCAAGCACATTAACTTTTTTGCCGGATTGATTTTGAATAATCGTATCTATTATCTGATTTGAAGTCTGCTTTGTTACAGGCTTACCGCAGTTATAACAATGTGGAATTCCTATTCTTGCATAAAGCAATCTTAGGTAATCATATATTTCTGTAACTGTTCCGACTGTAGATCTTGGATTTCCAGAAGTTGATTTTTGTTCAATAGAAATTGCAGGACTTAAACCTTCAATCAAATCTACTTCTGGCTTTTCAAGCATATCCAAAAACTGGCGGGCATAAGCTGATAATGATTCAATATACCTGCGCTGTCCTTCTGCGTAAATAGTATCAAATGCCAAAGAAGATTTTCCGGAACCTGATAAACCTGTAATTACTGTAAATGAATCGCGGGGAATTTCAACATCTATATTCTTTAAATTGTGCTCGCGTGCACCCTTAACAATTATACTTTCTTTTTCCAAAATTTTATTTAGCAAATAATAACAAATAATTTTTCAAACAGTTATTTTAGGGATAGTGATATTGATAAACAAATATTTTTAGTATGGATTATTCAATCGCACATTTATGCTGCCAGAACAAATAAAAACAATTAAAGAATACAGACAAAACTCTTTTAAAGAAAAAAGTTCGGAGTTTCTGGCAATAGTTTATCCTGTTGAAAATGTAAGTGCTGCCCAAGATTATCTTCAGGAAATCCGAAAAAAATATTATGATGCTTCACATCATTGTTATTCTTATAAAATTAAAACCGGTGAGCAAAAATATTCTGATGATGGCGAGCCAAATGGTACAGCAGGAATCAGAATCTTAAATGCAATTGAACATTTCGGTTTAACCGGTATATTATTGTTTGTAGTGAGATATTTTGGTGGAATCAAGCTTGGGGTTGGTCAGCTTGGTAAAGCCTATTATAACGCATCTATAGGCGTTTTTGAGCATTCAGAAATCATACAAAA
>JAVEUY010000051.1:0-10968 GCA_034005315.1 Ignavibacteriaceae bacterium
TAATCAACAATAATTTTTTTCTTTCCTTTACCCAGAACTTCAAATCTTCCCGGGACCTGCGGAGTTGATGCTATTCCCTTTACTATTTTTTCTGTACTAAATCCCAAACAATGTGCAGCAGCAAATGCAGAAGCTGCATTATAAGCATTGAATGCTCCAATTAGCGAAGTATGAATTTTGTAATCCACTTTGTTATGAGTAATAGTAAAATCGGTTCCCATCAAATCATAAATGATATTTTTTATCTGATAATCTGAGTCTTCACTTATTCCATAAGTAAAAACTTCTGCTTTGGAATCTTTAACAATCTTTTCTGAACTTTTATCATCTGCATTAATAATTGCAAATGAATTGTCACTTAAGTTGTCAAACAAAATTTTCTTTGCTTTAAGGTAATCATCAAATGATTTATGAAAGTCCAGATGATCAGATGTTATATTTGAGAACACTGCACCACTGAAATTCAAACCATACACTCTGTTTAACACTAATGAATGTGATGAAACTTCCATAACAGCGTACTTGCAGCCGGATTGAATCATTTCATAAAATATTCTGTTAAGATCATTTGATTCCGGTGTTGTTAATTTAGAGTCAATTTTTTCATCACCGATATAATTTGCAATAGTACCTATTAGTCCGCTTTTATATCCATTGCTCTGCAAAATATTTTTTAAAATAAAAGCTGATGTGGTTTTACCATTTGTTCCGGTTATACCAATTAGTTTTAAAGTACCAGAAGGATCTTTATAAAATCCTTTTGATAATTCTGCCAGCGCTTTCCTGCTGTCTTTTACAAGTATTTTAGCAATCTGAGCATGAGTAATTAAATCATCCGGCAACGCTTCATTATTTTCAACTACTACAGCAATCGCACCTTTAGTTATAGCTTCCAGAAGGAATCTGTGTCCATCGTTATTAAATCCTTTTATAGCAACAAAAACGGAATTTTTTTGTGCTTTCCTGGAATCATAAACAATATCAGCAACATCTTTGCGCTGAATATTGCCTGTAATCTGGATTGCACTTACACTATTTATCAACTGTGTTAATTCCATTAGTATAGCGATGCCCCTTTAACAAAGTATTCAGCACACTCCAGAATACAAATCTCATCTCCGTTTAATTTTTTATTTGCAGCGATACTTTGTGAAATAACTATTCCGGAGCCTTTAATTTTATATTTAATACCTAATATTGTCAGTGCATTTATTGCATCTTTAATCTGGCAGTTGATAAGAACCGGCATTTTATTATTTGAAGATAATTTTACTTTTTTAATATTTTTTGATTTACTTTTTGATTCCTGTTTTTCGAAATCATCTGATTTTTTTTCTACAAACTTTGGCTTTAGTACATTATTCGGATTCAGATACTGCTGGAACTTATCGTTATCTGTTTGAACTATTCTTTCAGCAACATTTTTAAATATTGGTGCAGCTACTAATCCGCCGTATTTACCCTGATCAGGAGAGTTTATTAATATCAGACAAACAACCTGTGGATCTTCAACCGGAAAAAATCCGATAAACGAAGAGTTATAATGCTGCTTTGAATATGCACCATCAACAAGTTTTTGCGAAGTCCCTGTTTTACCACCGATATTAATAAGCTCCGATTTAGCCAATTTACCGGTACCTTTAATAACAACACTACCTAAAAGATTTCTTATAATCTCAGATGTCTTATCCGAAATAACTTTTCTGACTTCTTTTGGTTCAAACTCTTTAATCAAATCACCATCTGCAGAAACCTGTCTTTGAACTAATTGCGGTTCGTATAAAATGCCGCCATTTATCAGTGCACAATATGCTGCCGCCATTTGTACTGGTGTAACAGATACTTCATAACCAAATGAAAGATATGTTTTAGATAGTTTGGACCACTCATTTGGTTTGCGGAGTTTTCCTGAAGTTTCACCTGGTAAAACAATGGAAGTTCTATTCCCAAAACCAAAGCCTCTTAAATATTTAAAGAATTTTTCGTTATCAATTCGTTTAACAAGTTTTGCAAATCCAATATTGCTTGATTGTTCAAATATTCCGGTTACATTTAATTTATTAAACGGATGTGTGTCTCTGATGTTTACATTATTAATCTTATACTTTCCGTTTTCAAGGTCCAGAGTTTCATCAAGTCTGCAAAGATTCTGATCAATTAATGATGCAAGAGTGAATGATTTAAATGTTGAACCGGGTTCATAAGTATCTGTTATTGCCCTGTTTCTTCTTTGAAAATCATTGGCTTTCCAATATTCATTAGGATTATAATCTTCAACATTTGTAAGTGCAAGTATTTCACCTGTGTTTGGGTTCATTATTATTGCTGTGCCGGAAACAGCAGAATAATCTTTTACTCCTTTTCTTAATTCATCTTCCAGTATCTGCTGATAGTTCTTATCAATTGTAAGATAAAAATGATTACCTGATACTGCGGGAGTAACACTTTCATCAACAACTGTTACAATACGTCCTAATGCATCTCTTTGCACTAATCTTGAACCATTAACTCCTTTAAGTTCTTCTTTAAAATATTCTGAAATACCCATTAAATATTTATCTTCATTGCTTACGTATCCAAGAAGATGTGAAGCCAGATTATTATAATGGTAAACTCTCGAAGGCTCTTCACGGAAAAAGAATCCGTCTTTATTTATCTGCTTTAAAGATTCCGCAAAATCAGACTGAACTTTCTTTTCAATACAAACAGTTTTTTTGTTTCCCTTTAACAAATTAAGATAGTAGTTATTGGTTCTGTTAAATTTTCTTGCAAACAAACGGGCAATATCATTTTTATCTTTTTGTTTGAGCATCCGCAGATCAGCATAAAATGAAACATCGGTACGATTATATACTAACAGAACATTATTTCTGTCATAGATTAATCCGCTTTCAGCCTGAATTGTTTCTAATTTTGTCTGCTGCTTTTGTGCATTATAAGAATACTCCTCTGATTTAAGAATTTGTATATTTACTAACCTTACCACTAAAGCGGAAAAGATAATCAGTAAAATCAGTATTACAAATAAAGCACGATTATTGTTCATATTTTTGAGTTAAAATTTCCAGGTTTTCTTCAAATATTTTGTTATCAAATCTGATAACCACAGGATTCTCTGCATTCCTTATCATTCCAAGCGATGATTTTGCAGTGTTAACAATTCTTTCTTCAGCAGTAACAGTTTGATACTCGGCTGTAAGTTTTATTTTTTTCTGACTCTCAGTTTTAAAAACTTTTTCAGCTTTATCTTTTAAGAGCAGTTTCTGCTCATATTTAAGTTTTACACCAACGTTTATAAGAGCAAAAACAGTAACTATTAAAAGTAAAATAAGTATAAGCAGCAGTGTTGGTTTAGAGCTTTTTTTCATAATCTTTCTGCCGCTCTTAATTTTGCACTTCTTGCACGATAATTACTTTTAATTTCAATTTCAGACGGAACCATTGGCTTCTTATTTATAAGCTTTAATCTTGCTTCTCTTTTTATAAGTCCGAGAGGATCTTTTTTGGGACTAAGACTTACTATTGTTTCGTTTTTAAAAAAATCTTTTACAATTCTGTCTTCAAGAGAATGATAACTAATAACTACAATTCTTCCGCCTTTTCTTAAAACCTTAACTGAGTTTTCCAGGAATAGTTTAAGATTCTCAAGTTCATCATTTACATAAATTCTTAATGCCTGAAATATTCTTGCTAATGTTTTTCTGAGAAAATTTTCAGGAACCAAATCGCTTATTATTTCAGTTATGTCCTTAGTTGTTTCAATTTTTTTTAATGTTCTTTTTTGAACAATACTTCTTGCTATTTTTCTGGAGTTTTTTTCTTCTCCGTATTTAAAAAAAATATCTGCAAGATCTTCTTCATTAAAACTATTTATTATATCTGCTGCTGTAACTTCAATTGTTTTATCCATTCTTAAATCCAATGGCGCATCAGTGCGGAAAGTAAATCCGGATTCAGGATTATCAAGCTGAAATGATGAAACACCAAGATCAGCAAGAACGCCATCGAAATATTTTAATGATTCTATTTTTGCAATCACATCAACAAACGTATAATTATAATTGTATAAACTAATTTTATTTTTTTTTGAAAATTTTTTCTGTGAATATTCAAACGCATCTGAGTCCACATCGGCTGCAATAATTCTCCCGTTGTTATTCAGTCTTTTTAAAATTTCAGTTGTATGTCCTCCAAAACCAAGTGTTGCATCAAAGTAAACACCTGATTGATCAGTTATTAAAAGATCCAGGCTTTCATTAAGCATCACAGGAATATGATGCTCATTCATTTACTAGCCATAACTTTTGCTGCAATCTCTTCATAAGTCTGCGGCGATTGGCTAAGATATTCTTCATAAACTTTCGGATTCCACACTTCAATTTTTTTTAAAGCACCAAGTATTAAAACTTCTTTTTCCAGCCTTGCATAACTAATAAGTGCGGGCGGAACCATTATTCTTGATTGAATATCCATTACATCTTCAGAAGCAAACTGAACAAACATCCTGATAAATCTTGCATCATCGGGCTGAAACGAGTTTAGATTAAGCAACGCCTGTTCAATTTTTACCCATTCGTCCAAAGGATATAAATCGATACAATTGGACAGACCTCTGGTCATAACAAATGTTTCATTTGCCTCTGCTGATATGTGTTTTCTAAGTTTAGCCGGAATTGCTATCCGACCCTTAGAGTCCATTGAATATGTAAATTGACCTCTAAACATTTCCTTTTTTATTAATCTTCCACATTTTTCCCCACCACACCCCAAAATAATGGAAAAATCTACCGAAAGTCAAGAAAAAGATTAAAAATATTTTTGCTTTTTAATTTGCTTTCTCAGCAAAATTGAAATTGGAGTGAAATCTTGTGTTTTAGTCAACAAAATAATAAGCGAACTAAAAAATATGAGCAGTTGAAATATTTAGTTATAAAATGTATTTATCATTAGTTCAATTTACTATTTAATAATATTGAAAAATATTTTGCTTGTACTAATTCAAAATACTTCTGAATTTGATGATTATCTGAAGTCATTTCCAAGTTCTTATAATCCTGTTTTCATTTCAATACTTATTTTCATTCTTATACTCGCCATCATCTATCTTTCTTATAAGGGCATATACATCCCAATGATTAAAAAGCACAGGAAAGATCAAAAACAATTTGAGATAACAACGGAAAAAATTCTTTCTATGTTTTCGGAACTTGATCCGAATCCTATTATCAGGATTAATCAGAATGGTTTAATAATTAATTTAAATGAGTCTGCTAAAAAAAGATTTCCTGATCTTAAAATAAATGAAACAGTATCAGTTCTATTATTTTAAAAACTGATATGCAGATAGATGAGATAATAAAAGATGATAAAACTTTTATTCTTCCTTCAGAAATAGACAGCAGACATTATGATATTAATTTTCATGGTATATCCTTTCTTGGAATGGCGCAGCTTTATTTCTGGGATACAACTGCACAGAAAGAATATGACAGACAAATGACTAATTATCAAAATCTTCTGCGAAACTCCTCAGTACATTTACAAAAAGTAATAGAAGAAGAAAGGAACCGGCTTTCCAGAATACTGCACGATTCAATTGCACAGAATATGTTATTAATAAAACTTAATGTAAGTAATTATAAAAAATTTATTAATGCAGGACTTAATGAAGAAGAGTATATCAGAACAATTAAAATACTTGATTCAACATTAAAAGATGTTAGAGAGCTTGCTCATAATTTAAAACCGCTTAACATAGAAGAACTTGGTTTAGAAACAGTTGTAAGATCTATGTGTAATAATGTTGCGCGTGAAGGAAAATATAAATATCAACTGCAGTTCCCCGAATCACCATTAAATTTACCCAAAGATATTGAAATATGCATTTTCAGAGTTATTCAGGAATCACTTAACAATATGATAAGACATGCTAAGGCTTCATCGTTTACAATAAATTTATTTTTTGAAGAGACTGCGCTGGTTTTGTTTATTTCTGATGATGGAATAGGGTTTAAACCAAAAAAGCTGCTAAATGAAAAATATATTTCTGATGGTCTTGGAATGATGAATATGCAGGAAAGTGTAGAAAAACTTAAAGGCAGTTTTCAAATTGATTCTTCAAATAACAGCGGAACAATAATTATCGCAGCATTTCCAATTGAATTAATGACAGCAAATGAAAGCACCAACTATAAAGATATTAGTAGCAGATGATCATACTTTGTTCAGACAAGGTGTAATTAAACTCCTGGAGGAACATAAGGAATATGAGGTTATCGCTGAAGCCGAAAACGGAAAAGAACTTATAGAAAAATATTTTGATAATTGTCCTGATATTGTTCTTACTGATATTGCTATGCCTGAACTTTCTGGAATACAAGCCGTTGAAGAAATTCTTAAACGTGATAGAAATACTAAAGCGTTGTTTCTTTCTATGTATGACACTGAAGAATATGTTTATCAAGTACTTAAATCAGGCGGAATGGGCCTGGTAAATAAAAACATATTAGACGAGGAATTAGTTTATGCAATTTCAAAAGTTTGTAGCGGTGAAAAATATTTTGGTAAAGACTGGAATGATGCCAACCTCAGTTTATTATTTCAGAATTTTGAGAAAAAAATCAGTGAAGAAACAGAATACTTTATTAACCTGAACACAAGAGAAGAGCAGATACTTCAAATGATAATTGATGGTAATACAAGCAAGGAAATAGCAGATAAAATGTTGTTAAGTAAAAAGACTATAGACTTTCACCGCATTAACTTATTAAGAAAGTTTGACATTAAAACTCAAATCGAGCTGATAAAGTGCGGTATATTGTATTTCACAAAAAGAAATAATGATAATTCTTTATAAATTTAAAAATCGTTATTGCTTATAAAAAAGGTAATTGTATAATCTCTGTATATATTCTATTTTAAATATTAATAATCAGGTAATACTATGAAAATAAAATATAATTTAATTATTCTCTTTCTTCTGTCTCTTTTATTTCTTAGCTGCTCGCCAGTTTCTAAAATAGGGAAACTTT
This sequence comes from Ignavibacteriaceae bacterium, assembly GCA_034005315.1. GTDB lineage: Bacteria > Bacteroidota > Ignavibacteria > Ignavibacteriales > Ignavibacteriaceae > IGN3. Next base: position 7,032 of record JAVEUY010000051.1, read on the forward strand.
ATACAACTGCAGAAGCTGATAAACTTTTTGGTGAAGTAATATTTTCAGTAGAGATGGATAGAAATCAACTTGATAATATGCTGAACAGAACCAATAAATCAATTATGTTCGGATTAATAAACCGTCAGCTAATAATTCATGATAATAACCGCAAACTGATTTATCCGGTAAAAGCTGATTACAAAGATTCCGATGTTTTTACTGTTTACGGCGTTGATATGATAAGAGAGTTATTATCAGATAATAGAATGGAAAAACAAGGTAATGCTGAATCTGAAAATATCAGTGTAGAACAAAGACAAGAAGTATTATCTATATCAATTAATGAGAAAACTTTAGAAACCGGGGTAAAGTGTCCGCCAATGTGCCCTAACTAAAAATGAAATTAGCAATAATAATAATATATATATCTATGATCGCCTGGATATTTCCTATGTTCAGGCAATTTAGAACAAATCTCTTTTACTTTTTTTTCTTCCTTGGAATTTGCGATCCCTTAACAGGTATAGCCATTAATTTCTTTCCTATAAAAAATGAAATACTTGCTGTTGTGATTGCCCCAATCTTATTTTATACAATATACATTGACAGGTCAAAACCATTTAAGATCAGTAAGCTGGAAATTTTTGTTTTTGTACTTGCTTATTCTCTGCCCTGTTTTGTTGATAACTTAAATATTGTTCTATTGATCATTCACATACTGATTACAATCAGAGCAATTTATATAATTATTATTGACCTTCATTATAAACAGAAGATAAATATCGTTCGCCTTGTACTGACATTTTATATGTTAACATCTGTTGCAAGTTTGTTGATATACTTAAACGGAGATTATCAGGCATTGTTATTATTTTATACTAATCTCGCATTCCAGTTATTGCTGGCTATTTTCTTCTCAATCTTCAGTGAGAATAATCCGAAAATGAATTACAAAGTTGTTCAAACATCTGAAAAATAACCCGGTAATTTTCATACATTATTTATTTTTAAATATCACTCAAAAATCAAATTCACAAAATAACTGCCCAATTTCCGGAACAAAACTCGCCAAAATCGCACTTTCTGCCCTAAAATCACTAGTACATGTACTAGTGCTTTTTACTTGACAACCTTTTAGAATTACACAGGTTCTTTAATAAATTTTTTAATCTGTAATTACAGATGCGATCCTTATTAAACGAGAGTTGATATAATCACATCTGAATTTGCATTATGAAATTAAATATTATAAGTAATCCGAAATAAACTGAGTAATAGTAATTCGCTTACAAAAAACGTGGAGCTTAAATGTTTAAAGTTGAAAACAATTTGCTGGCAGGATTCAAGATGTCCAAATGGGCAGATTTCCTTATCTCTGCGATCAGGTATGAAAACGAATTGATTAAAAATTCTATTTCTTATCTAAAAGTACATCCTGACTACGGAGAAGAAATCGGTGCAGGCTACACCTGGACAAAAGAAGAAGTAATCAATGCGATGTATGAGGGAAAAACTTTTTACACTATTATTAAAGAAAAAACCGGAGAGTGGACAAAAGGTTCTCTTGTTGCGTTGATAACCAGAAACGGTAAATCAATTATTACTGATAGTAGCACAACTGATCTTGATTATTTTTCTAATTTACAGGAATTATAAGTCCCTGAACCCTACTGGTGGAAGGGTCTGGCTGATAATTATCCTGTCAGGATATCCGGTAATGTTTAATTACCGGAAAATTTTGAAATGCATATAAGAAATAAATAATATATGCATTAATCCGGTTTGTATGTGGCTAACAAACCGGAGATTTTTTAAAAGCAAAGCTGTTGTATAATTTTTTAATACAACCGAAACTATTTTACAAATTTAAATTATAGCTGAGGGACTTTATGAAAATACGAAAGAAATGCCGGTATCTGTGTTCGGCTTCATTAATCATATTTATATTTGGTTTAATAAGAGGTATTGGCGGCTTAATTGACATGATAAATAATGCAGATATCGTGCTTGATATTAATTATGGTTTTACAATTCTGATAATGCTTATTATTATCTGCATAATCTTAAGTGCTGCTTCATTTATTATTGCAATCGCGCTGTTTGAAGAGGACAAGAACTATATTTTTTATGGAATGCTGCTTTTAATGACTTTTAGTATTTACTCTTTAATGCAGGATTATTTTATTCTTAATAAATTAATAAGTAATAGCAGTATAGTGAATTTAATTGCTGCCGGCTTTGCAATTTCATTGTTATTATTAGGAAAGAGACATCTCAATAAATCATAACTGAAGTATTTATTTGTTAATTGAATTTAACTATTCTAAAAATTATGTTGGTGAGTAGTAAATTAAAATACTTAACCAAATGCTTAAAAAATCCTTTGGACCGCTTCTTTTATTAATTCTATTTAGCTGCTTAATACTTCAAAGCTGTTACACACAAGTTTCACTGCCAAAACATAACGATAAAAAATCAATAGTTGATGAAAACAGAATTGTTAGTTTTACTTATTCTGTTGTAGATACATTTGATAATGATTGGCTGCCGGATAAAGGTTATTATTACTTATTCAGATTTGATTTAAAAACTCTAAACGAAAACAACATAGATCGTTTTCTTAATATGCTTTATGCAAAAGGTTATGATATTAGCGGAGCGTGGTACAGACCTGCAATAAGTGATTGCCGGAAAAACTTTTATAACGAATCCAGTCAAAACATATTAGCCCCTCAGTTTATTTTACTTCTTTCAGATCTCGATGATTCAATTATTCAATATAATTTTTATGCTGTTATGAATAAGCCATACATCCCCTGTCCGTATGATGTTTGGGAATTTTATGAATCTCAATAATCATCTTTAACGGCAAATATTTTTATAATAATTAAACCAGGGAGTTGATTAATTATTCTGTTCCAGTCTTTTATAAATTATGTAATGTTCACCGCAGGCAATCGGTTTCGTAAACTCTCCTTCAGTTAAAACTGCTATCTGAGCTTTAATATCTTCACTAAAGTGATTGATATTAACTTTTCCAAGTATCCCGTTTCTCTCTTTAGATTTACTACAAGAGCAATTAATACAAAGCCTGGTAAAATCGGCACCTGCAAGCAATGCTTTATAAACAGAATCTGCTTTACTGTAATTCTGAACTTCAATTTCTGCAAGAGAATAAAATTGCGGCTCCTCAACAATCACTCTAACCTTTCTTTTAATTGTCAGTTCAACAGGACGCCCTTCATAAATTGCCGGAGAATATTTCCAGTCCAGTAAAGAAAGTCTGGCAAGCGAATCCCACTCAACATTACCACTTGTAGTTAATATTTTAGCATCCACTACATCGCCGCAGCAATTAACACGCATAAGACAATCAAATTCATAACTATCTAAAAAGTTTAATATCTGAAGCGGAGGCAGTGAGGCTTGTTTAATAAGTGCGGGTGGAACATAATTTGACTCTTCGGGTTGAAAAACTTTACAGCCCGAGATGACTAAAAAAAGACAAATAAAAATTATCCTTTTCATCTTACACCTCTTAAAGCTTAATGATTTTCACTTTATTTAGCAAAAAACAAATGATCTTAAGCAAATCATCTATCTTTCTAAACCCAATTAGCAATTAATATCTGACAATGTCAATAGCGGACGGAAATCTAAAGGAAAACTCTACTACTTTCTCTCTTTTCTTACAAAGAGAAATAGATGAAGGAAGAATTAAAAACAAACTAATTTTGAAATGCAATTAAGATATGATTTGTGAGCCAACTGCCGGAATCGAACCGGCGACCTAATCATTACGAATGATTTGCTCTACCAGCTGAGCTAAGTTGGCATATTGCTGCAAAGAACAAGGCGAAGAGTAAATCTTCGCCTCAATCATAATTCAAATACTATCTTAGTCTCTTTTTATGTCTGTTCTTACGCAGTCTTTTTTTTCTTTTGTGTGTTGACA
>JAVEUY010000052.1:0-10881 GCA_034005315.1 Ignavibacteriaceae bacterium
AAAATTCGTTATCTGAAATAGCATATTGCTATTTACGAAGAAGAACATTTCACTTTTGTGCGCCATACAATCTTGAAAGAAATTTTCCATGCTCAGTAAGTTTACTGATGCCAACTTTGTTTTCTGCACAGAAAGCCATTATCTGAGGAGTCAATGCTTTGAAACCAAAACATACAATATTTTCTATTGTATGTTTCGGTGCATGAAATGCTTTTTTGCTGTTCCCTTCGGAGTCTTTTACTTCTACAACAAATGTTTCGCGTTCTTTACGAACAAAAGCATCGTCTGAAGTTATATAAAGAGTATTTAAATGTTTTTTCATGTTGAATATAATCCACTTATATAATTCTGCAATTTCTTTTTATTCATTGCTTTCGGCTGACATACTGACTGTAATGAACAATTGCGGCATTTTGTTTCATACACTGCTGCAGGAATTTTTTTTGACGTTATAATATTTCTTACAGCTAAAATAATATTTATAGTTTGAGTTCTAAGCTCCTCATCAATATCAACAATGTTTCTTCTTCTTATCTTTCCGTAAAAGAAAGCACCTTTGGAAATTTTTGTGTTCAGCATTTCTTCTAGACAAAATACTTGTGCACAAAGCTGAACTTTATCACTTATATTTTCTTTCGGCTCACCTGATTTAAATTCAACCGGGTTTATTTCTTCACCATTTTTAGTTTGTTTGAACTCCACTACATCACATCTTCCAACAAGACCGTACTTAAAGGAATGAATCCTTAAGCCGCGAACTGTTTTTACACTGCCTCTGGTTTCATAAGTATCCGTGTCAACTTTTTGATGTAAGATATCGCCTTTTACGGTAAAAAGATTTTCCTGCCATACATCATCCACGTGAATCAGTCCGCACTGGCGCGGGCAATATACATAATGCTGTAAAGCGCTTATCATTATAAAATCATCTTCTGTGTACATTAATTTATCTTAATTTTCTTATCAATCTTTCGTTTATGTTTTTCAAAAAAGGATTTATTACAAAAATAAGTTTATACATTTCACGCATCCGGTGCTGGGCAAGTTCGGGATTCTCTATTTCTTCCAGTCTTTCATATCCAACAGTGGCAAGCCATCTCTTGAATGGTTCAGCTTTTTGTGATGGAATACATTGAATAATCCTTAATAAGCCCTGTACATCAGAGTATTCTGTACTATATTTTTTTCCGTCAGAAGATTCAATTTTCAGTTGTCGATAAAATGTCGACAACTCAATTCCGCTAGATTCTTTCTCTCTTCTTTTTAAGCGATACCAGTAGTCACGTGGTTTACCGCTCTCAGTTAATACTTCAATGACATCTACAACAGCAAAGTACCATTTCTGCTCTGCTTCATTCCAATCAGAGCGGATTTTTTTGTTCTCAAATAATTTTATGTTTGCCACGTAATCCCTTCATAAGTTTTAGGAGATTATTCAATCTTAACTATCTTAAATGTCTTTGAGATAGATTTGGAAATCGAAGTAATTTCTATAGAACACATATTCGATTATTTTCATTTTAAAATACCTGGTAACCTTTATGATTTATTTCAAGTAATGGGAGCAAACCTTTCATGTAACCAAGAAAAGCTGGATCATAATCATATTGCCAAGCATACAGACCTGAATTTTCATAACCCTTAACGAAACCAATAGAAAGTGTATTGATTTTGTTTAACCATAATTGAACGCTTTTTCTATTTATTTCTTTCGGGCTAACTTTTTTGTGGTCTTCAAGTCTTTTAACTAATTCCTTGTCAACAACAACTAACCGTGTATCTGATGCAATAACTTTATAAAGATTTGCAACTTCCGGATAGTCCATTTCATCTTCCATCTTTATTAAACGTTGATGTTTTTTATTTGTATCAGACATTAATTCTAGTCGTAAAGCTTCTGTTATTAAATCTGCAGGAGAATAAGTTTCTACCCGATTTTCTTCAAATAACTTTTCAAGAATCTGACTTGCTAATGTAAAAGCAGGATGACGGTTATAAAGCGGAGATTGAATTTTGAAATCAATTAATGTTCCAGTAAAATCTTCATTGTTTCTTCTAACTCTACCACCTGTTTGAATTAGATTTGCTGCACCAGCACGCTCACGAAATGCAGAGCGAAAAGAAAAATCAACACCTGCCTCCACGCAACTTGTTGATACCAATGTCCAATCTTGCACACCGTATTGAAGGCGTTGTTTTATTAAATCCAAAATCAATTCTCTATGCACAGGTGCAAGTGCAGTTGAAAGATGTAAAACATCACAACAGGATTTACGCATAGATTGGGCAAGAACTGCTGCTGACTGAACTGTATTCATTATAACAAGTCGAGGACCCGGTTTACTTTCTATCAAATCAATTAATCCTTTTTCGTCAAGTAAAGTATTATGGCGTAAAGGTGTTATTCGTTTTGTTTCTTGTTTAAGAGCTTCACTTCTTAATTCTTTGGGAATTAATTCCGGTAATTTTTCAGTCATCTCCATCATATCTTTTAATTCCCAAAACCTTGGCAAAGAACCAGAAGCAAAAACAAAGTGACATCCCCAGTTATTAGAAAATTCTTTTAACCATTTCCATGTTTGAGGCCATAAATAGTTTGGTATTGCAGCATGAGTTTCGTCAACAAAAACACCACTACCCGGGAGTTCATGAAGTTTACGAAGTTTTGATGGATGGTTACTTGCGATAGTTTCAAAAAATTGAACAGCAGTTGTAACAATTATCGGAGTTTTCCATAACATAGAGAACTGTCTTGTTTGTAATGTTTCAAAATCGACTTGATGATGATGTTCTGCAACCACTTCGTTTGGATTTTCACCTATTAGTACTAATGCTTTTCTGTAAATTTCAACAGATTGTTTTATGATATTTGTATATGGTAAAACAACAATTATATGCCTTAAATTTTTTGCAATTGCCGTTTTTAATAAGTGAGCCATTATAGCAGTTGTTTTTCCGGTTCCAACTGGACTATCGCAGGCATAAAAAGATGGTGTTGTATCTGCTTCCTTGCAAGCATTATAAATTTTCCTTCGTAATATATTCCTTTCGCTTTGTTCAGTGTCTTTTCCTAAGTCATTTATATAAATATCGAGAGCTTTTAGTCTCTCTTCCCATTTTGTTTTGATCTTCGTGAAAGGGTATTCTTGTCCATAATTATTTGCGGTATCACCATGATCTGCATCTACCAAACAGGAAAGAGCAATACGTCGTGTCAATCCATTCCAATCAGAAGTTCTTTCAATATGTTTATTAATGTTCTCACAACCAGAATGAGTATGTTTAGTCAGGTAATCTTTCAAATACTTTTCTGTTCGTTCATATAAATTTGCATCACGAAGAAATAATTCTGCTTTTGCTTGCTCATCTGGAATGGATCGTAAACCAATATGATGCGAGTAAACAAGAAGTGCTGATTCAACAAAATCATTATTCAGTAGATGTGATGTTCCTGCGTCAACATGATTAATTGGAAGCCCATCACCCCGCCCTTTGGAGAGAACCGTTTGATTATCATTATCTAACTTTCCCAAATCATGATAAATGGCAGCCGCCCGTACGGCATCGCAGAAAAAAATTAAATTACCTTTATAATAAAGAGATAGATTTTCAACATTTTCTTTAGCACGTTTTAATACCTCAGAAATATGTTTCTTGTACGATTGAGGTGGTACGGGCGGATTTTTTCCTTTGCTATGTGCTAGCCACTCGGTCATTTATATTTCTTTCATTAAATCTCTTATAGGCATAACTTTGTTTCGAAGTTCTTCGGGAATATCTTTCTCTGTCGGTATTTTATAATCGGCTCTTGACGTAGAAGGTTTTTCGGGATCAGTAAGTTTTGTTGGAGTTAATGCATTTATTAGATCAAAGTCTGAACAGGAACCCAGCGGAGTTTTGTGTTCAATATACCATGCATGAACTATATCTACATTAGATCTAATGTATGAAGCTGTATGTTTATAGGTATGTGGTATCACATTTAATAAAAGGTCAATATCCTCTACAGTACATTCAGTTTTATATGCAGCTGACGGATTTATGAAAAACGGCATGCAATAAATCCCATGTGTAACTATACGAAAAGACAATGGCGCCATTCCACCTTTTTTATCTCCCTCTACAGGTGGATTTGTTGTTGTCATTCGTTCAATTTCAATTGGTGCAATCGAAACACCGAGTCCAAACTGAACTACTCCAGTTTTTACAGGGATGTTTCTTCCTTTTTCTAACTCTGTATTACCAAAAACACGCCCATCCCAAAATTTTTCTGTAAATTGTTTCTCATCTAACTGTCGCATTTCGCTGAGTGTAATATTACGGCTTTCAGATATCCCGAATTTATTTTCCTCTAACTTCAACTTTTGGGAAATTGATTCCCAAACAGGGCCTTTTTTGTTTTCCACAAGATCACGGATTTTCCGTTTGAATGAAACAGGTGTTATTTCTCCTCGTTGGTCATTTCGCTGACGAGGATCACTTTCTTTATCAGGATCACCATTAGGATTAGAATTAACTACCTCGATAACAAGTAATCCAGTAGCACGATTAAAAATTTCATTCTTATTTGTTTCTGACATGATATTCTCCATTAGTATTGTTAAAAAATATTTTAATTATTTACATTATTTTATGCATTATTTAGTCTCGCTCTAGTTTTCTGGTCTATATAGATAACCCAAAAGAATTTGGGCCCTTTCAACACTAGTTGTTGTTAATGGTAAATCTTTATTTGTAATTAAATCCGAGACTTTCCCAAGTTCACCAACAGCCCATCTTGCTAACTTAACTTGTTCACCCTGTTCTTTCCTTGTCCATGCTTGATAAACACTTAGTCGTCTTGAAACCATGTCAAGAGCAGAGATAGGATTATCTAATGCAATTTGAAGATGTGAATTGCCCAATAGTTGGGGAGGAATACTTCCTCCTCTAACATTTTTGCAATACTCAAAATGTAGAGTATCTATTAATGATAGAAACCTACCTATATAGAAAAATGTGTCTTTCATATAATTCTCCTTTTTAATTCCTAGTTTGTATAGATAAATTGCTAATGCCGATACAGTTCGTAATACGATAAACCTTTTATCTTTAAAAAAGATTTTAGGATTGGTTTTCAATTCTCTCTGATGGTCTGTATTGCCAACACCACTTAATAAAATTTTAGTGCATTGTAATGTACGGTTTAAGAGATTTTCAATTAACATTCTCTTTTCATTTTCACTTTCAAAAAACATATCATATATATCACCAAGCGAACAACCAGCTACTGAAATAAAATCCTCACCGCCACGTATCCATTGCCTTTGGGTAAGTCGAACAAGATCGGCAGGAAATGGACAGCTTGGCTTCAAGATAATTAGTTTTGAGTCTTTATCATCAAGAAATGTTTTAATTGATTTTGAAATATCTTCTGGATTTTCAATTGACTTTTCTATTTCTTTTTTAAAAAAAGGAAAATTTATATTTGGATAATTCATTGCTGCTTCACGCCAGCTTTGGTCAGCTTTCACTAGATTGGAAATGGTATAAATACGTTGTAAAGATACCTGTGTGCGGCCGGGATCAACCTTTCTGAGACAAAACATTCTTATAAGATCACTTGCTTTAATAATCTCTATCCCATGTAAAGCATCAATTGCAACTTTGGAAATTGATTCATAGTCAGTATCGCTAAAATCGTCTTTACTCAAACCTCCTAACATATAAGCTTTATTAATATTTGTATCTGGTTTATTTTCTATATAAATAATAAGCATATCATCTTTATAAGCTTTTTTTCCATTTCTGCTTTCAATCATTCCGCTTGGAACCTTAATCCATGTCTTAAATTCACGTCCAGAATTAGTTATCCACCTTAATGAATCTTTTATAGAATTTGCTTCATCATTTCCAACAGGGATAAGATCAGTACTTCTTCGCCCATAACGAGATAAACTTGGGATAGCCTTATTAGCCGAAAAAATAAATGATTTACCTATATGACCGAGTATAGGATCTGGAAATTTTTCTGGAACAAGTGAAGTGATTCTTCCTGATAAAGCACTATTATTTTTTTCTTCTTGCTTACCTTCTTTAATCTTTTCAGAATCATAGTTAAATAAACAAGTGCTAACAAATGATCTTAATTTTGCGTTATTGCTTGCAATACGATTAAGAAATTTTCTTTCATTATTCCAATCAGAAACTTCAAGAACTAATGGTATTTCAATTACGAATTCATTTTTTATCTTATTAAACTTTTTGCCAATTACAATATTTTCAAAAAATGAATATGACAAAAGATTATTTGATAATTTAACCTGATTAAGAATTCCGGCTAAAAAATCTTCCCACTTTGTCAATAACTGAAAACGCTTTATCAATTCGTGAACAACAATATATTCTGAATCGGTTGTTTCAAAAAATGGTTTCAATTCTGAAACTCGTTCGTGGAGACTATTCCATTTATTGATATCATTTTGAGTTACATTTAATTCAAAATCTTGGTCTATTAAGAGTTTCCTTTTTCCGGTCTCATCAGTTTTTGATTCTTTTAATTTATTTCTTAATAAATCATTCAAATTTAATTTCACTAAAGGACGTTGTAATTTGATAACTGGGAAACTATTATGATTTCCTTTTGCTGTTGTCCATAGTCTATTAATCTCATCTCGTCTTCTGAACTCAATTGTTGATACAGCACCATTTTCTTCAAGTCCAACAACCAGCCCATCCTTTTTACCTGGATTTCTTAATTCTGGATGTTCAGTCGTAAAAGATTTCGACTCTATAATTCCGCATCTCTTTAAACTCTGATAGAGAGTATATCCTTCATTCAACATATTCGAGCACTCCTTTCTTTATCCATACATTTTGTTTATATGATGGATCATATTTACCCGGTGCTGCAAAAACAGAAAAGAGCATTGAAGGAATTATTTGTTCGATAGATTCTTCAATTTTAGTTTCTTCTCTAAACCGACCTAAATAAGTTGGTGTAAATTCATTCCATCCTAAGCAAGGAATATGATACCACCTTCCATTTCGTAGCCGTCTGTTAAATTTTTCCTGCAGAAGATGAAGATGATTAGTAGTTATAACTTCACTTAAATCGGGTTTGCTTAATTCTTTAACTTCACCATAGATACGATAACAAACATTTATTAATATTGTGGCGAATAGTTGAAAGTTGTCAGTTCCACTCTTTCTCAATGGTCCGTGATAGTTATTAGTATAATGGTGGTAATGAATTGGAGAACAAATTTCGACTCGTGTTGGTTTTATGAATGCGCTTTTAATTCGAGCAATTGATTCAAACATACCTTTTGCAGCCGAGTATGTTGGGGCTGGGTATGAAATTGGGGTTGCTCCAGTATCCGGTCTTGTAAAAATTGCAGCAGGACCAGCAATTTCAAACTGTACCTTATAAGGCTTTTCTTTTTTAGTCACTTAGACCTCCTATATTTTGGGGATTATTTTTTTTAACTGCAATAAACTCTTTTTTCATTTTAATTCCCGATTAGAAATGGTTTAGTCTCGGTTAATTAATAATAGCTTTTTACAACAGCATATCGTTATTTTAAATTAAAGAACTATTTTGCCTGTTTACAGTGTGCGTAATCTTACCCGCCAGATCAGCATCCCCTAAAGTGTAAAAGGATTGAGGAAAGAAGGGAATGATATCTTCATATTTTTCTTTGAAAATCATACTTCCGTTACAAACTTAATAAGTAAGTAAAAGAGAGACAACAATGCGGATAAAAATTCAGTACCGGTAATTTACTTTCCGTTTATTTACTAATAATTAATTTTTTCTTCTTCTCCGTTTAAGTAATTCATTAGTAATTTTAAAGTATGAAAAAATTAAAAGGTCTTATCAGCCTTATAAGATTTGAGCTTCCTCTTGCAGCGGGTATCTGTGTTGTGCTCGGTCAGCTTTTTGCACTTGGTAAGTTTGCACCGCTTAGCTTAACATTAGCTGCGGCAGTTTCTGTTTTTCTTATCTCTGCTTCAATACTTGTTTCAAATGATTATTTTGATGTTGAAACCGATAAAATAAATGCACCTCACAGACCAATACCCTCCGCTCTTGTTACTTCTGAAGAAGCACTTATCCTTGCAGTCTTTTTATTAGTATCCGGACTTATCCTGAGTTTTACAGTCAGTATTGAGGCTTTATTATTTTCAACCGGTTTAGCTATAATCGGTTTATTATACAACAGGAAATTTAAAAAGCATGGCTTAGCAGGTAATCTTATGGTAAGTTTTTCAGTGGGAATGACTTTTATTTTTGGCGGGCTTTCAGTTGGATTACCATTTAATAAAGTTGTTTTATTCTTTGCACTCATAGCGGCACTTGTTGATCTCGGAGAAGAAATTGCTGCCGATTCAATGGATGTTAAAGGTGATCTTCTGATTAATTCAAACTCAATTGCAATTAAATATGGTAAAGAAAAAGCTTTGAGATTAAGTGCCTTTATTTTTGTGCTGGTAATACTATTAAGTTTAATTCCATTTTTATTAGAATGGTTCAGCATAGTATATCTTTTTCCTATTGCTGTAATGGATATCTTTATCGGATTTTCAACTTATAAACTTATCAGATCAAAAAATGAAAAGGGTCGTAAATACATTCGCTTGCTTTATCTTGGAGCAACATTTGGTTTGTTTACATTTTTATTAATGAGATTAACCGGATTATAGTTAATAATGCTTTTCTTAAATTTCCTACTCAATAATATTATTATATCTCAAACTATATGAATCCCTGGAAAGGATTAAAAGATTTACCGCATGATATGTGGGCGTTGTTTTTTACTTCGCTTATAAATCGCTCCGGTACAATGGTCATTCCCTTTCTTGCACTTTATCTCACAAAAAAAATCGGGGTAACACCGACAGAAGCAGGTACTGCATTGCTTGTTTACGGAGCTGCTGCATTTATCGCCGCACCATTAACAGGAAAACTTTCTGATAAAATCGGCTCAATTAAAATTATGCAGTTTTCTTTATACGGATCGGGTTTACTTTTTTTTGCATACTCTTTTATTACTGATTATAACCAGATACTTGCTGCAACTTTTTTACTGGCTGCTGTTAATGAAGCATTCCGTCCTGCAAATCTATCCTTGATAACAGAGATTGTTACTCCGCCGCAGCGAAGAATGGCTTTTGCATTAAATCGTTTGGCTATTAATGCGGGAATGAGTATTGGTCCGGTTATCGGCGGTTTTCTTACGCTTTACGATTATCATTATTTATTTTATGCAAATGCTTTCGCATCAATTGCAGCGGGTATCTATTTTAATTCTGTTAAATGGTCTTCGCTATCATCAGAAACTGAAAAGGATAGTATTGAACAAAAATCTAAAATAAGGTTTGCAATATTAAACGATAAATATTTTATGTTTTTTTTGTTTGCTGTCATTCCGGCAAATCTTGTTTTCTTTCAGCATCTCGGAGCGCTGCCGCTTTATATAGTTAATGATCTTGGTTTTACAACTGCTGCATTTGGATTGTTTGGTTCAATAAACACTGTTTTAATTATCATTGCAGAAGTTCCTCTTAACAATATGATGAACCACATTCCGTATAGAAAATCATTAATGATCGGCGCATCGCTTGCAGGATTAGGTTTTGGCGGATTTGCAATCGCATCATCAACAGTTCCGCTTATAATTGCAATTATAATATTTACATTTGGAGAAATGATTTTCTTTCCTACAACTGCTGCATACACATCAGAAATTACTCCTGCAGACAGGCGTGGTGAATATATGGGATATTATCAAATGACATTCAGCTTTGCATTTTCTGCCGGGCCCTGGTTAGGAACATTTGTTTATGAAAATTTTGGTTCTGTATTTTTGTGGAACTCTGCATTAATTTTTGGTATGATTACAGCAGTATTAATGCTTTTTATTAAAGAAAAGAATATTTCAGATGAAACCAGACCTAAGCAAAATTATCCGCTATCTTGAGCAGGATTTAATTTCCAATATCAGCGTAATAGGTTTTATTGAAAACAATCCGATAAAGGAAATAATAGAGTTTAACAATTCATATCTTATAAAAGGGTTAAGCGATGTTGAGTGGGTTTATGTTGTTTGTAATAAGGAAGCAGACCTGAAAGCTTTGCTGGAAAAATCAGGCAGCAATACTTACTTCGCCTCGGTAGAAAACCGTATGATTCCTGTTATTACAGAAAAAAGACCGGCTGAGTGGATATTGACTACAATGCGTTATTATCTGCCTGACCATGTTGAAGTCCCGGAAAATAAAACAGAAGTAATTTCATTAACAGCCGATCATATTGGTTTTATAATTTCCCAATCAGATTACAGACAATTTTTAACTCCGGCGTATGTAGAAGAAAGAATAACAAAATCTATAAGCGCTGCAATTATAAAAAAAGATAAACTTGTGGCTTGGGGTTTAACCCACGATGATGGCGCACTTGGTTCGCTGCATGTTCTTGATGACTACAGAAAGAAAGGTTACGGAAGAGAAATATTAATTTCACTTATTCAACAGAACAGGAAGCTTGGTAAAGTTTCTTTTGCACAGATTGAGGAAAAAAATCTAAAGGCAGTCAGTCTTGTTGAGAAATTAGGATTTGTTAAAGACAGGCTGGTTAGCTGGATTAAATTAACTTAGTATAATTTTATTTTTAGCGGTTATGTAAAGAAAAGATTCAGATACCCAATCACTAAAATATTATGAAAGCTTTAATAATTATTCTTTAATTTTGAAACATAGATTAATAACTGGTTTATAAAATGGATTTAGTTGATTTACTCAAAACACAAATTTCAGAAATTCTGGAAAATGCACTTCAATCCTTAAACTGTGCATACTTAAAATCTTATAGCAAATCTTCACAAAGCGAAAACAGGGCAC
>JAVEUY010000053.1:0-10639 GCA_034005315.1 Ignavibacteriaceae bacterium
TAGCAGTATTAACAACATTGTACGCATAACCAATAGGAGTGTTTTTTACCAGAGAATCAATAATGACTACTTCATAAGATGTAGTTTTCACTCTTGTTTCATCAATAACACTAAAGTAAGGTACTGTTTCAGAAGCACCTGAAGTTCTAGTTAATTCTTCACCATCCTGAGGTGGAACATAACCGGCAACAGGAGCATTTGGAACTACCGCAACTGTATTTATATCCAAAAGAATTTCACCGATATTATTTTTTGCAATAAACACGTTGTTTTCAGAAGGATAGATTTCTTTAGCGGCATCTCCTCTATCGTAAGCAACAACTGCATAATAATAAGTTCTACCGTTTATAACATCAGTATCAACCCATGAATTACTGATTCCTTTATCATCACCTAAGAAGAATGGTAATCCATCTAGTAAATCATTTAATTGGGTTGTTAACGGGAAGTATCCTCTAATGCCGTTATTAAGATCGAATTGCGCTACAGGTTTGTAAGCTTTTGCAATTCCTCTTCCGTTTGTTAAAGTAAAGGCATCTGTTAAATCAGGATCGGTTCCTTTGAATATTTTATATCCTTCAAAATCTTTTTCTTTTGTTGTAGGATCAATAGATTCTTCTGCAACTCTATCCCAATAAAGAGTTACTTTTCCATCACCGGCAACTGCAGTAACAGTTGGTTTTTCAGGTGGACGAGGGAAATTATAGTTTGCATCATAAATTAACTGAGCAACTCTTTTAGTCTTGAAAACTGCGGCAAGGTCTTCACCAAAAGCTAAAGCCAAAGAGAATCTTTCGGTTCTTTTTGGAAGCAGCGGAAAATAACCGGAACCATAAATAAAGTCTCCATCTTCTCCTCTGGTAGCAACTCCATTAACAAATATTGTTGGAACCGAGAAGAATCCAGGACGCAATCTACGCCACATATCATTTTCATCACTCATGCTGATATCGCCGGCAGGAACGAAATACTGAAAACTTGTTAACCCGATTTGATCTGATTCATCAACGTCAGTTCTATCAAAATTCGGTTCACCAGGAGTAGGAACGCCGTCTCCTTCTCCTAAATCTCCGGTTTCGGGTTTACCATCTTCACCAACATCATCAAATTCCGGATCCCAGTCACTATCATTATCAATCAAATCATCTCTTGCTTCATCAATCATAGGAAGATTGTTTGCTAATGATCTTGAATAATCAAAATATTGAACCGGGTTTAAGGTATCTATTAAAGTTTGGGTTCCGGCTTTCTGGAACTGACGATAATGAACCTGTGAGTTTTCATCTATTAATCCGTCCAAATCATTATCAATACCATCTGTAGCATCTTTTCCAATAACACCGGTTTCATTAGCAGCACCTTCGGTTAAAACTGTTGCTCCAGGAACTAAAGTAAAGCTTTTTCCCATTGATTGAACTGTTACTTGACTGTTAGGCATAGTAAATTCAGATCTTTCAAAAGTTACAGGATCAATTAAAATTAGTTTATCTCCTGATTGAACAGTTCTAGGTAAGAAACTTACTCCTTCAAAATAAGGAGCACTTCCATCGAAGTTTCTGTTATCTGCATCATTATCAATACCGTCAAAAGGATTTCCCGGAGACTCCAAGAATGCGTATGCCAAAACACCTACTTCGTTAGGTGTTGGAAGCCATCTTGGGTTTGCAGAAGGAGTAATGTATTGATCAAAATCAAAAGTGTATGTAATGTTATCTCTAATATCAAAGAAAGATACGTCGTCATTATATTCAGGATCTTCTACACCAACGTATGTTCCCACTAAAAATCCGAATACTGTTTGACTGTACGTTGTAGTACCAACATTATTAATATCATATAGCCAGAAAAGTACATCTTGAGCTAAAAAGTTAGACCACTGCATACCTCTAACTGCTACTTGAAGTGCCTGTCCTTTTCTAGTTGGATCTGTTGAATCAGGTAAAAATCCTAATCTTTGAAAGAATTTTTCATCTTGATTATCATCCATCCAGAAGTAACTTTCTTGATCGGCATTAAATTGTCCGCGACCAAAATAACCGTTCCATTCAGCATTTCCATCTTCATCAACCCATGTTGGTTGATCAGGCCAAACAGAAGGCCAAGTTTCAGGCTGATGGCTCATAGCAACCCCTTTACCTTCTTCATCAAGAAGTTCATCAAAGAAGCCGGGGATTGGCTGGAAAGTCCATGCAGTACCGCCCGGAGAAGCATCTCCGCCGCCAGGACGGGAAACATTAGTAATAACAACTGAAAATGTATCTTTATCAGCAATTCCATCGCCATTTGTATCAACCGGAATTTTAACACCAACTAAAGGTGAAACGTCACCAACATAACCGTTATTATCATATTTCCATGCGCCTCTTGGACCTTGATTGCCCGGTTGAGCAATAACACCAAGGTTGCTGAAAACTGTTCTAACTTGGTTACCTCTGTGAACACCAATTCTTAATGCGTTTGGATCACCTCTACCGATCTGCTGAGCGGCTACATCAACAATAAAAAAGAACAGCAAAAATATTGCTGGAACTAAAATTCGGTAGTATTTATTGTTTTTCATAAATCTATCCACCCTTATTTCAAAATTTTAATTAAAGTAAATAGTAGCACCTAATTCTATTCTTCTTGGTTCAGAATAGAAAGATGGATTTCTATAAAATTCATCTAATGAGTTTACTATTGCCGGAGTATTTCTTAATCTATAGTTATACTCATTAATAGTAAAATCTGCAGTACCACTATCTGAATAAACATTAACTTCATTGCTTATATCAAACAAGTTATATATTCTCGCAAAGAGATTAATTTTAACGACATCTGAAAGTACTATATCATAAAATGCTCTTAAATCGACATTAAATGATGTTGGTTTTAGTTCACTGTTAGTTAACAGTTTACTGATATTAGATGCTTGAGTAGGAGTATACGGGAAACCGCTTCCGTATTGTGCAATAAAGCTGAATCCCCAGTTATCATCAGATGCATAGTTAAATGTAGCATTAACAGTGTGGGTTTGATCCCAATTTAATCTTACCAACTGTATTTCGGGTTCTTGTCCGCCGGCAATTGCATTTCTTGTTGCTGCAGGATCGGAAGCATTTCCTTTTGCACTTTGCAATGTATAGTCTAATGTAGCCGACCAATTATTTGCAAATCTTTTATTGATACTTAATACTATTCCTTTTACAAATCCAAAATCACTGTTCTTATATTGGCTGTATGTTGATTTGGTTCTAGCCAAAGTAATTTCATCAGTTCTGGTACCTGTCAAATCTTTTATATCTCTGAAGTAGCCGGTAATATCAACAGCTAATTCATCTGTTAAAGCCTGTTGTAAACCAACTTCACCGCTGATTGTTTGTTCAGGTTTAAGATCAGGATTGCCTGCAATACCTAAGTTACCTGTTGAACCTTCTGCAAATTTATATTCCGGATTAGTATATAATAATTCATAGTTAGGAATTTGGAAGAAGTGTCCATAAGAAAAGTGAATAACTCCTCTATCTGTAATAGGGAATGCAATACCTAAACGCGGACTAAATTGATATTTTGAAGAGGCATCTTTATACCAAATTGCTCTTCTTTCAGCCATAGATAAAGCTCTGTTTTCTTCTTTTCTAGGTCTATAAATATCCGGTTCAGAAGGATCGGCTAATATTTTGCCATCTGGTTGAAAGTAATCGAATCTAACGCCAACATTAATAATCATTTCATCTAATTCAATTTTATCTTGAACATATGCAGAAATTTCAATCGGGCTTCTTTCATAAATATCGATTGCTAAGTTTTCATCGGGATTGTTAATATCCGGAATTCTTCTTAACACAAAAGGATCACCGCTGTCTTTTGGTTCAGGTATTCCTTCTTCGCCTGGATCATATTGCCCATTTGAATTAAGATCTTTGTATTGGAAAAGACTAATTCTATCGAAAGATATTCTGTTGCTGTTTATTTCAAAACCGGATTTAATTTGATGTGTTCTTGTTATCTGAGAAGTAATGTCAAATTTAAAACCGTAACTATTTGTAGTACGTTTGAACCAGTTATTATCTGTTCCACCGGTTCCAAAGCTCGGAGCTTCAGACGGCTGCTGTCCTAATAACGCATCATGTGTCCATAAAGGATAATTCACATCATCATAAACATAAGATCTGTATTTTTTAAAGAAGTAAGAACCTGAAGCAGTATAAAAAGTATTTGAGCCGAGAGTATGTGTAAGATTAAGAATGTTTGTTATACCCCAGCGGAACTGCTTCGGTCTGCCATCGGGATTAAATGTATAAAACTGATTGTAATCCTGATAACGAGTTCTATCTAAAATATAATTATAATTAATCTTTATACCGGAGATAGGAGTAAAAGTTAATTTACCTTGTCCATAAAATCTTTCGCTGTAATTCATAGGAACAACTTCGCCGTCACCGGTCTGTTGAATATCGTATCTTTCTTCAGGAGGTAAATCCGAGCCTTTATTTATAGTAATATCCCAAGGGTTATATCTTTTTTCTCCATTTATCCATCCATCAAAATAAATATATCTTGCATTGGCATAAAATGATAAAAGATTAGGAATAATTGGACCGGAAATATTTCCGTCTAAGTTTCTAATAGCAACCGGATTAAAATCATTTATTGCTCTAAAAACTTTTGTATTATTTGAATAATAATCGCCAATGTAAGAAGTTACACTTCCTCTAAATTCACTGGCACCTTCTTTAGTAGAAAGGTTAACATAAGCAGAAAGAGCTCTTCCGTATTCGGCATTAAAAGCACCGCTTATAAATTGAAGCTCTTGAATAGCACCGGCATTAACATCTACAACTGTAGAACCGTCATAAACGTCGGTAACCGGAACACCGTCAATAGCATAAACTACTTCACCACTTCTTCCCCCTCTAACATTACCGCCAACAACACCGGCTTGTAATTCCAAAACTTCTTGAAATTCAGTTACAGGAAGCGCAGCAATCTCTTCTGAACTTACCAGTGCAGTTGAAGCAGTTAAATCCTTGGTTACAAGAGGTTTTTCTGCAACAACAATAATTTCCTGTCCTAGTTCAACACTAGTTTCAGCTAACTGCATGTTTACTTCAGAAGTTAAATCTATTGATACTCTTACATCTTGAACAGTTACAGCATTATAACCAACGGCAGAAGCTTTAACAGAATAATTGCCGGGTCTAACATTTAATATTGAATAATAACCATCAAGATCTGTAGCTGCACCTTGCGCAGTACCAAGTATAATAATGTTAACAAATGGCATGGGTTCACCAGTTGTTGCGTCTAAAACTCTACCAGCAATTTTACCAGTTTGAGCAAAAGAACTTGTAGAAAACGTCAGGAGTAGAAGAGAAGTGACAAAAAAGGTATTAATCACCTTAGTAAAATATTTCATTTGTACCTCCCAAAAGGCAGAGCGTTTGTTTGTAAATCTTAACTAAATTAAAATGCATTTTCCCAAATACATTAAAGAAATTTAAGTAATTCCAAAATCAAATAAAAATAAAATAATAAGATTCATAGGTAATTTTATAATAACCTTAACCATCAATAAACACACTTCTTGCCTTATTTCAACAAACATTAGGACGATTTTTTATGTAACTTTGCAATTGATTTTTCAAAACTAGAACATGAATGAAATGATAAAAATTCAACATTTAGTCTGCATACTAACATTATTTCTTACCACAGTAATAAGCAATTCAGCTCAAAGCAGCAATAATGATAAAGTTCTTGCTGCAGTTGGAGAGATTAAAATTACGGAATCGGAGTTTTTAGAGAGATTTGAGCTGACTCCGCAATTCGGTTCTCATAGAAAAAGATTAATTGATATTTCCAAACTTGATTTTCTATATACATTAATTGCAGAAAAGCTTTGGGCTTTAGAGGCAAAAAACGAGAATCTGGATCAAGAAAAATCTTACCAAACTGCCGTAAATTCAATTGAAAAAATGTTTGTACGCGATGCACTTTACAGAACTGAAATTCTTGATAAAATTAATATTTCAGACGAAGAATTTATTGACGGTAAATTGAAATATTCCTTAGACCTCTTTATTAATTTTGTTTTTACAGAACAGAAAAATGATATTGATAAATTATATAATCTGCTTGAATCCGGAATTCCTTTCGATACTCTCCTTTCAGTCAGACCGGAATTAAACGAACAGACCGAGCCCATTAAAGTTTCTTTTGGTGATATGCAGGAATATATTGAGGATTCATTATATAAATTAAAACCCAACAATTATACTTCTCCAATTGATGCACCTGAAGGCTGGTACATTTTTTATCTGAAAGATAAATTAGCAAAACTGAATATGAGTCAAGCTGATATAACAGAAATAAATAAAAAGGTTGAATCGATAATAAGGAAAAGAAAAGAATCAGAATTTTACACAAAATTTATGGCAGAGTTTTTTAAGGATAAAAAAGTTGATGCCGATGGAAATTTAGTAGCTGCTTTGGCAAATAAAACCGCTCAGATATTTGAAGATAAATTTAAGAATTTCAATAAAGCAGAAAGTGACTTAATAAGACTTGAAGCCGAGGATGTGCTGAATCTATTTGATTATTTTGGTGAAGATGAATTAAAAAAGCCATTCATAAAATTTGAAGTGAATCCTATCTCTCTGGAACAATTTATAAGAGAATTAATTTTCGATGGTTTTTATACAGAATTTCAATCAAAAGAACAGATCAGATACTTAGTAGATTCCAGAATTAGAAAATATATTAGAATGGAATTACTTGCCCGTGAAGGTTTGAAAAGGGGATTGAATTTTCTTCCCGAAGTTAAGCATAATTTAAAAATGTGGCAGGATAATTACCTTTTTTCAATTTCTACTAATCAGCTTCAAGATACCGTTTCTGTAAGTGATTCTCTTGTAAAAAATTATTATAATCAGCTTTATAGTGAAAATAAAACTCCCACTTTGGTTAATGTTGCTGAAATTTTAACCGACAGCCTGGAAATTGTAAATTTTGTTCTTAAGGAAGTTGAAAATGGAACCGGTTTCAAAGAATTGGCGAGAGACTTTAATAAGAGAGAGTGGACAAAATCGACTGATGGAGAATATGGATTTTTTCCTGTTAATCTGCATGGTGAAATTGGAAGAATTGCAGCAGAAATGAATATCGGAGAAGTTTATGGTCCTATAAAAGTGAAAGAAGGTTATTCAATAATTAAATTGTTAGATAAAAAGGAAGCTGAATCTCTTCCGCCATCCAGAAGCTTTGAAGAAGTAAAAAATGATTTGAAAACCGAAATAACTAATGAAGTTATTTTTAAGGATAGAGTAATGAAAACAGTTTCATTAGCTAATCAACATGGAATTACTATTAATTACGATGCATTAAAAAAAGTTGAAGTAACTAACCTTAGCTCATTTGGAATTAGAAATCTGGGTTTCGGCGGAAAGATTACAGCAGTTCCAATAATTGCTCCCTTTTCTAACTGGGTTCCAATCTGGATGGAAAGTCAAAAGGAACTTCCTTAATGAATTCCATAAAAAACGAAGCTCTTAATCTTGCAAAAGAATATCAAAAAAAGTTAAGTAGATTTATAAACGGAATAATTCAAGAACAGAATTACAATTTTGAATTTACTTGTTCAGATCAAAAAGAAAAACTGAAAGTTCAAGTCTATTTTGGAAAAAAAGGGGTAAAGACAGTAATTCAAGGAAATCAGAATTCCCGATTATACAATGAAGTTACAAGTCTGATAAATGATCAGCAGTCACTTTTATTAGAAGCAGCTCCCAAAATTATTGATGAACCATCTGACTATATTGGAGCTGATGAATCGGGTAAAGGAGATTTTTTTGGTCCTTTAGTAACTGCCGCTGTTTATGCTGATGCAGAAGATCTGAAAAATTTAAAAGTAATCGGAGCAGTTGACAGCAAACTTTTAAATGATAATCAGATTTACAACATCTCAGAAAAAATAAAAGATATTCTTTATGATAAATTTATAGTCTCTTCTTTAACTCCCGAATTATACAACAAAGTTTATTCTGAAAAAAAGAATCTCAATAGACTTCTTAGAGAAGAGCATCAAAAAAATATTAATGAATTATTAAAAAGGTTTTCCACAAAAAGTGTAATAATAGACAGCTTTGAAAAGAAACCATTTACATTGTCCGGCAGAATAAATATCATTCAAACAGAAAAAGCAGAAAGATTTACGGCAGTTGCCGCTGCATCAATATTAGCCAGAGCAGAAATGGTAAAATGGTTTGAAGATAATCTTATTGAAGAATTTATAAAACTCCCCAAAGGTGCATCCACAGAAGTAAATAGTTTTCTTAAAAATTTTAAATCTTCTAAAAAGACAAATTGGGCAAATTTTTGTAAGTTACATTTCAAAAATTATATGAATATTAAGACATAAATGTATAAATAAACTAAGGTAACTATGGCAAAAAATGGGAGTAAAGTAAAAAGAGTTGCAATATTAACCGGAGGCGGAGATTGTCCCGGTTTAAATGCTGTAATTCGTGGTGTTGCAAAACCTGCTCATGATCATGGTTTAACCGTTCTTGGAATTATTGACGGCTTTGAAGGATTAGTTGAGGGAAAAGCCAAACAGCTTTACAATAAAGATGTATCCGGAATTTTGGCTGTTGGCGGTACAATTCTCGGCTCATCCAATAAAGGTGACCCTTTCCATTGGCCGGAACAGGATATTAATGGTGAAATCAAGATTATGAATCGTTCTAAAGATGCACTAAAGCATTATGAAGGATGGGATCTTGATGCATTGATTGCAATCGGTGGTGACGGAACGATGCACATTTCCAAAAAATTAAGCGACATGGGAATGAACATTGTAGGAGTTCCAAAAACTATTGATAATGATTTGGATGCTACCGATTTAACATTCGGTCATGATTCGGCAGTTTATGTTGTAACAGAAGCAATTGACAGACTTCATACTACTGCTTCTTCACATCACAGAGTAATGGTGATAGAAGTAATGGGAAGATATGCAGGATGGATAGCATTAAGCGGTGGTTTAGCCGGCGGTGCCGATATTATCCTTATTCCTGAAATTCCTTTTGACTGGGAAGCTATTTATGATAAGGTAATCCAACGGAATATGATGGGTAAAAGATTCAGTATAGTCTGCGTAGCCGAAGGAGCAAAACCACTTAATGGTGAAATGGTTGTTAAAGCAAAAGATATTAAAAGAACTGATCCGGTTCAATTAGGTGGAATTGGAGAATTGGTTGCGAAAAATATTTCCGAAAATACTGGATTGGAAACAAGATATACCGTACTTGGACATTTACAGCGCGGTGGAAGTCCAACTCCTTTTGATAGAATATTATCTACCAAATTTGGAACTGCCGCAATTGATTTGGTTATTAAGAAAAAATTCGGCAGAATGGTTGCATTGAAAGGGACTGAGATTAAATCAGTAAAAATTGAAGAAGCGATCAGCAAACAAAAATTAGTAACACCTGATGATCATGCGCTTAAAGCTGCGGTAGCAGTAGGAATATCATTCGGAACAGAAAAATTATAAATTTTCCTTGCTTTAAGAAACTAATTCAAATATATTTGGAATCTAGTTTTTTGAAAAGGGGTCGTAGTTCAGTTGGTTAGAACGCCTGCCTGTCACGCAGGAGGTCGCGAGTTCGAGTCTCGTCGGCCCCGCAATAAAAAGCTTCAAAACAGATTGTTTTGAGGCTTTTTTCATTTATACCCTTCTTACAAATCCCACTGTCATTGTACCGAAAATGTACCGACTTTGTACCGACTTTTTTCTGGTACATCCTTTGATTTTTAGGTTGGTTAATATGGTTATTTAAAATTAGTGACATAATTTAGTTAAACTTAGCTTTTGCTTTTTTCATTTGCAATAATTATTAAAATTATTTTATTGTGTTGATATATTACTTTGTACTCCTTTCCTATTTCAAAACCACAGCTAATTAGTTTTTTATTTTTGATTTTGATCTGAGGAATTTTAGAATTATTCCAATTTGTTGAATTGCTGCTCTCATATACTTTCATTATAAACCTCTCGGATCAAATTCTTCAAACTTTTTACCACATATTTTGCATTGTTTAGTTTCTGCAATTACAATATTGTGCAATGTATTAACTGAGTGAGTTTGAGATAAAAGTTTTAGGTTCTTTCTGCAATCATGCTGTGGAATCCAGCCGGATTTTTCGCAATGATCAATTAATGAATTAACTTCATTGATGGTTTGATTAGTATTCATTATATCTCCTATTATTGGTTT
Organism: Ignavibacteriaceae bacterium; assembly: GCA_034005315.1. Taxonomy (GTDB): domain Bacteria; phylum Bacteroidota; class Ignavibacteria; order Ignavibacteriales; family Ignavibacteriaceae; genus IGN3. The sequence continues at coordinate 10,260 of JAVEUY010000053.1, forward strand.
GATAATTCAAATGAAACGGACTTCCCCGCCAAAAACATATTTTGCCCGCTTATCAACTTTTTTGCGATTTTTATGTTAGGTTTTACTGATGGTGTAAGTTGCTTTATCCATTTAAGGCAAGGGCGGTTAAGTGCTTCAAATGAAAATAGAATTAGTGCACTTGACCGTTACATATACCCTTGCCCAGTTTTACGCACCATGTCAGTTTAACACTAAGCTTGCGGTGTAAGCGGGCAAAAGTTGCTTTTATTGTTTTGCGGAAGCAAAACTAAACTAACCGGCTTAGGGGTGTGGAACGGAGTGAGACAGCCCTTGCTTTTTGGCGCTAATGCTGGGAGTTACTGAGAGCCTTGTGCGAATGAGTGACCTTGTGAATGAAT
>JAVEUY010000054.1:0-10532 GCA_034005315.1 Ignavibacteriaceae bacterium
ACCGTTAGATTCATTTATCAGATCCAAACCAGCTTTAATTGTACCTGAATAGACCTTAAACAATGAGAGCTCGCCAACGTGTTGTTCTGCTACAGTCTTAAAAACAAACATTACAGGTTCACCGGTAGGATCAGGTTTTACTAAAACTTTTTCATCTTTACCGGATAACTTTGCTTCTTCTCCGAGCCGATCAACCGGTGACGGGAAATACTGTGATACAAAATCCAAAAAGTTATTTAATCCAACTGCTTTATTAGCAGAGATTGCAAATACAGGAGTAAAGCTTCTGCTGATCATTGAAGCTTTGAGTCCGGCTTCGATATCTGAATCAGATAATGATCCCTCTTCAAAGTACTTATTCATCAACTCTTCACTGCTTTCAGCAATCTTTTCAATCAGTTGAGTGCGATAATCATCTGCTTTTGTTTTCAGATCCGCAGGTATTTCACTTTCGGTTACTTTTTTAGAACCGGCATCACCATAAGTAAAAACTTTCATTTTAATAACATCAACAACTGCGTTAAAATTTACACCTTCAGTAACAGGAAATGCAACAACAATAGCACCTGAAGTTAATCTGGTCTTTACTTTTTCAAGTGTCTCTTCAAATGTTGAGTGTTCGTTATCAACCTTATTTATAATTATAGCAGATGGTAATTTAAATTCATTAATAAATTTTCCGGTTACTTCAGTGCCAACTTCTACACCTTCAGCAGATTTGATTATCATAACCGCAGTATCACAAACTTTAAGAGCTGATTTGACATCGCCCATAAAATCGGAATAACCGGGTGTATCAAGTATATTAATTTTCTTTCCGTTCCATTCGATATGCATTAAGGATGTTGAAATAGAAATCTGTTTTTCAACTTCATTTGAGGTATAGTCTGATACAGTATTACCTTCCAGCACGTTTCCTATACGATTAATCTCTCCGGCAGTGTATAATATCACTTCTGATAAAGTAGTCTTACCACTTCCGCCATGTCCAATAAATGCTATATTACGTATTGATTCAGGTCCATATTCTTTCAAGGGAATTCCTCCTAATAAATTAAAGGTGAGAATAAAAAACGATTACTTACTTTTAAAACTTCTCCAAAATGTTTCAATTCCTTTTCCGATTGCATTTAAGTTATTAACTAAAGGCATAAAAGCATCCTCTATACCAGTCCGGACTTTACTTTCCAAATTCAGAATTTTATCAGCACGCTCTCTTATATCATTTATAACCGATCTGGAAATTTTTAACTGATCTTTTGCATCAGAGGTTATGATGCTTAAATTTTCGGAAAGTTCAAGAGATGATTGAATAAGCGGCTTAAGATTGGCTGTAAGCTCTTTAATATTCTTATCAACAGACTGCACTGATTTTACTATTTTATTTAAATAGAAAATCAGTGCAATACAAAGTGCAGAAGCAGATGCAATTAATATAACTGTAAAGATTTGTACTACATCCATAAATAAACTTTAAGAGTTCTTTGCTTCTTTATATGCATCAATACCTGCTTTAACAGATGATTTTATCCTTTCTGTTTCGGTTTCAATTTTTTCTTTTCCCGACTGATAGGCATCTGTTGTTTTTACTTTTGCATCTTTAAATATTTTTTCGGCATCCTTCAGAATATCTTCTGATTTAGTTCTGGCATCAAGTATTATTCTTTCAGATTTCTTTTTGCCCTCATTTATCAGCTCTCTTGCTTTGTCTTTTGCCTCAGCAAGATATTTTTCAGCTTCATCTAAATATTCTTCGGATCTCGATTTTATATCAGCTCTCAACTCTTTGCCGCTTTTGGGAGCTGTTAACAGCGCAATAATTGCACCTACAGTACCTCCGGCAAGGAATCCAATAAAAAATCCTTTTGCGAGATTATTATCACGTGACATATCAAACTCCTTTCATTATAAAATTACCTGTCAAAATATATCAATAGGGCTTTCTAAAATCAAGGTAAAGTAATGTTTATGTGTCAAATTCAGTAGTTAATTTCTAAAATTATGTCCGTATTTATCCGCATCTTTTACTGATGATTGAAAAACAACAAATAATTTATTCATTTTCAAACGATATCTCTTTACCGAATCTTTTTTGATAAACCATCAATCCAATTGCTCCGATTAAGACAGCAAACCATAAGGTAACTACTCTTATTATAAATGTTGCTGCAGTAGCGTCGTTTTGCGAAAGACCTTGCTGAACAGACATAAATGTTAATGAACCTTCTGTAACTCCTAATCCGCCCGGAAGCATTGATATTGCACCGACAATAGTTGCAAAGCTGTAACTAAATAAAGACCATATTAAATTAAAACCGGAATTAAAATTTGAAATAACTAAATAATAACCCAACCCTTCCAATCCCCAGGAAAATGCACTTAATGCGGTCATACTAATTAGCGGAAAAACCGATAATAGTGTTGAAGAAGAATCATATATATTTTGAAATTTTTGGACATGCTTTTTTAGAAAATTTATTTTTAATGCGAAGCGAATAATAATTTCAAATATTTTTCGGTTTGTCAGAATAATAATCCCGATTAAAATTACTCCTAAAATTATTATAGCAATAATTTTTCCATAATTAAAATAATAAGCGCCTAATACTGATAATAAAGTTAAAGCTAAAAAATCCGTTATCCTTTCAGCAAAAACTATTGGAGCAGTTTTACTAACAGGTGTGTTGTTAACTTGTTTTACAAGATATGATTTTAACAATTCTCCCATTTTCCCGGGTGTAACGCTCATTACTAATCCGGATAGAAATATTGCAAACGAATCCAGCATTTTCAGACTAACTTTTAGGAGCTTTAGGTAATACTGCCATTTCAAAAATCTTGTAAAATAATTACCAAGCGAAAGGATTAATAAAGCCGGCATTAACCACCAATTAAATCTGCCGAAAGACAAAATAATCTTCTGATAATCAGCATAGATAATAAAAGCCAGATAGATAATTGCCGCAAGTGCAATAGATAATAAAATTTTCTTATGCAGCATCTTGAGCATCAAATAATCCTTAATATTACCTGATACAATTTTGCCAGTGGTAAACCAACTACATTATAATAACATCCGTTGATTTTTTTAATAAATACAGCACCGAAATCATCTTGTATTCCGTAAGCACCGGCTTTATCCATTGGACTTCCGGTAGCAATATATTCAAGAATTTCCTGATCAGACAAATTACGAAAAGTTACTTTAGTCTTTTCATAGTCTGAAATAGTCTTTTTAGTCTTTGAATTATAAACAGAGAATCCTGTATAAACTATATGAGTACGACCACTCAGGAATTTTAAAATATTAAAAGCATCTTTTTTGTTTTTTGGTTTTCCTAAAATCTTTCCGTCTAAAACAACTATAGTATCTGCAGTTATAATTATCCCATTTAGTTCTTTGCGTTTTGCAAGTTCTAACTTTTCTTTGGAAAGTCTTACTACTGCGGTAAAAGGTTTTTCATTTCTTTTTACAGTTTCATCTATATCAATTCCGAAGGATTTGAAATTAAGATTTAATTGTTTCAACAACTTTCTTCTTCTGGGTGATTTTGAAGCCAGAAAAAATCTGATTTTAGGATTAATCATTAATCAAACTGATTTTTGTTCCCGGATAATAGTGGTTTAAAATTTCTTTATAGCCTATCCCCTGTTTTGATTGACCAATAGCTCCCCATTGACACATACCAACACCATGTCCAAAACCTTTTCCATTTATCATAACATTTTTATCTGCATCTAAGGATATATTGAACATAGTACTTCTTAAGATTGAACTGCCATCAGATGTTCTTATTACACTTCTGATGTTATTACTGAATAAAGAAATGTTTTTTATCTGATTAGAAGGAGTTTTTAAACTTATTTTTAATTCATTTACTCTTCCTGATTCAAATCTGGACTCAACCGAAATATTGTTAATTGAATAACCTGAATTATCCAATAATCCTGAATTAAAAAGCCTGTTAATAAATATACTTTCTGAATACTTTTCTGACCATTCATATCTTGGTGAAATTTTACAAAATGGCTCACTGCCGTCATTAACACTTACCAGGTAGGATATCGGTCCGGAATTAAAAACATTTTGGACATCTTCTGTATATCCGCCACAAGTAGAGTGATAAAAAATCTGAGCCGGCTTTTCATCAAATGTTAAAATTTGACCTGCTGTTTCATCAACAATCCTGTTCGTATAATCTGTTTCGGATACAACACCGCCATAAACCTGATCTCTTGTGTCGGGAAAGAGATCGAATGAATCTTTTTTTTGTGCTATTCGATTTAATGCATAAGTTCTGATACAAATTGAAAATGCTTTCAGAGCATTGTAATTATCATTTCCTTTTCCGACCGGCATTTCACGTGTCATAACTCCTTTTACATAATCTTCAATACTTAATTCATTTACGATTTTTATTTCACTATTTAAATTAAATACTCTTAGTTTGCCTCTGTATTTCTTCTCATCAACCTGAATAATTTTATTATCTGCTGCTGATTCAATCCTGAATACATTTGATGTAAAAGATTTGCCGGCAATTACAAGTTTTATATTTTCATCAGCTAAAGAAAAGTTTAACACATTGCTGCTTTTTACTCCCGCTATAATTTCTGATTCATCATGCAAATAAATTTTATCCTTAACAACAAGAGATAAATTATCAGATTTTTCATTAACCAATACACGGACAGAAAGGAAATTATAATCATAAGAAGAATTATCATCATAAATTCTTTTTGTAGATGAACAAGAGATAAATAAAGTAAGAGAAGAATAAATAATGAATTTTATATAGAAGTTTTTATTGAATACTAAGTTTAGCAGAAAAGAAAACGGAGAGTAAAACTTCACAAATTATCTGAACATAGCCTTAATACTGCCCCAGGTTCTTTTAACACCTGAAATGCTATGAGAGACAGTGGTTTCGTTAGAATATGTAACCTGACTGTTATTATCAACAATCTTTAATCGATAGACAAAAATGAGGTCATTTGTTTTATATGCATTCTGATCGATAAATGAATAATAAGAGTTGCTTCCTTTGGGATTAATCGTTCCTATTTCAGCAAAACTACTTTGAGGTGTCTTTCGCTCAAGAACAAACTTCTGAAGATTATTCTCCTCACCAGTCTGCCATTCAAGCTTGATATTGTCTGATTCGCTTTTACCCTGAAAATACTGTATAAATGCACCGCCGTAAACTGATGCAATCAGAAGTAAAACTGCTATTATTGTTGAAAATTTTGTTTTCACGGTCAAAATATATTCCCATTAGTTATGATTGTCAAGTATTTTTTCCAAATATTATCATCAATTTATGGGAATTGTAATAAAATCAATCGCCCGCGATTTAATGATAAAAACTAATTTTCCAGATTTATCGGAATATTTGTATTCCAGTTTTTGGAATTAAACCTTATAAATACAGCGATTGAATAAATAATAATATAACCGGGCAGTGCCATCCAGGCTCCTGTTAAACCGAAGTCTAATACCACACCTAAATAATATGCTAACGGTACAAAGATTAAAAGATTGGTAACCATTTCAGCAGTCATCACAAATACAGTTCTTCCGGCAGCTTGTAATGCGTTTGCCAATACTACACCAGTAGCATAAAATATTTGCGTTACTCCTGCAATTCTTAAAGCAGGTTTTGCCATTTCAATAATTCCCCAATCATTTGTAATAATAAGCAGAACGTATTGTGGAATAGAGATAAATACTATTCCAAGGATAATTGTAAAAATCGTAGCAACTTTAACAGTTTCAAATCCATAAAGTTTTGCAAGCTGATATTTTTTTGCACCAAGATTATTTCCAACAAGTGTTTGCACAGCGGCTCCAAATCCGAACAGCGGCAAAAAAGACATAAATAAAGTTGATATAATTGCCTGTGTTGCTGCCTGTTGTTTCGTTCCTATTATTCCCGTAATAGAGACAAAACTTAAGAAGCCGATTAATACAAAAACATTCTGGAACGATACAGGTAAAGAAATTTTAAATATACCTTTAATTATTTCAGTATCAATTTTAAAATATTTTAAGTTTTGATATCGCTTTCTATACACTGGTAAAAGAATAATTATCAGATAAAACAAAACATCAATAAAAGTTGCAAGAGTAGAACCTAAACCAGCACCTGCAAGTCCCATTCGCGGCATTCCAAACTCACCATAAATAAAAATATAGTTGAAAATAACATTGAAAAAATTTGTAAAAATCCCGGAGATCATAAAAATCTTTGTTTTACCAATACCAAAGAAAAAGCCGCGAAAAGAAACAGAAATAAGAAAGAAAGGTATTCCTAAAAATCTGAAGAAAAGATAATCGGAAGCATATTTTGCCACCAGATCATCACTGGCAAAAAAGTTAGCAATTGTTGAAGCAAAATAATCACCAATTATTGTAACGATTATCCCGATGCTAAATGAAATGATAAGTGAGTTATTAAGTGTATTTCCACACTCCAAATAATTTGCCTGACCAAATCTGCGTGCAACAATTACGTGTGTACCTGTAGCTAAACTGGAGAAAAAACTGACTAGTGCCCAGGTTGCAAGAACTCCAATACCCATTGCAGCAAGAGCATAAGTTGTATCTTCTAACCTTCCAACCATGGCTGAATCCACAAGAGAAACAACCATTTGTGTAGAAAGACCAGCTATTGCCGGCAGTGAAACTCTGAGGATTTTTTTATAATAATTATTAACAGGTAATAAATTCATTCAACACAAATATAAAAATAGTTAGCACATAAAAACTTAATCTCCCCATAAAAAAAACCCACGATGAAGTGGGTTTTAGTGGAGCTAAGCGGGATCGAACCGCTGACCTCTTGAATGCCATTCAAGCGCTCTCCCAGCTGAGCTATAGCCCCGAAACTTTATTTTAAATACAAAATTTTAATAGTGATAATTTCTTAAATTTTTGATAATAAGATAGAAAGGTTAATTAAAAATTACAATTCCTGACAATAGAATTTTAGAGATTGATTTTTTCATTTTTATATTTGTTCAAATTCATTAAATAGTTTCAGGTAATTTGTTTTATATGAATATTCTGAACACAACTAACATATTAAGATTTTTAACTTTAATAATCTCTTCAATCATATTTATCTCTTGTGATGATACTTTGACAGTTGAAGATGTTGACTCTTATCCTATGCCTCAATCAAATATTAGTTTTGCTAAGAACATTTATCCCATTTTACAGGTTAAATGTGCTTTTTCCGGTTGTCACGCTCAACCTGATCCATCAAAAGGATTGGACCTTTCTACTTACGCCGGAGTTACAGCAGACCCGACTATTGTTTTTCCTCGAGAGCCTGACTTAAGTAAATTAGTTTGGGCAATTGAAGCAAGACCGCCATTTCCGCCTATGCCGCCTGTTGGTTATGCAAGACCTTTAACAGATGAGCAAATACGCGGAATTAAAAAATGGATCGAAGAAGGAGCTCAGAATAATTAAAACCACTTCATTTCTTTATACCACTCTACAGTTCTTTTAATTCCTTCTTCGATAGAAATTTTTTGTTTGTAACCTAAATCTCTTACTGCTTTGGTAGTATTGCAGGTCCAGTATTGCTGCGTAAGATCTTTGGCTTTTTCTATGTTTAATGTTGCCGGACTTTTGCTAAACATTGCAAAAAATTGTGCTATAGATGCGATAGTATAAACTAAAAAATGCGGAACCTTAATTACTAGTGCTTTTTTATTCAGAACTTTTGATGTTATTGAATTTATTTCCTGCCAGGTATAAAATTTTTCAGAACCAATAAAATAAATTTCTCCTTTAGCTTTTTCATTTACCGCTGCAAGATAAAATCCTTCCACTAAATCAATAACATGAATAAGACTCAACTCTTTTTTATTAAAGCCGATTGTAGTTGTAATTCCCTTGCTGAATGTCTGAAAATAAATAAAGATTTCTGTATCGCGTTCACCAAAAACAGCAGGTGCCCTGCAAATTGTAACAGGCAGTTTATCTCTATAAGATAAAACAAGTTTCTCTTCTTCATATTTACTTTTTCCATAAGTAGTAATCGGAACCGGAACCGTATTTTCATCCACCGGTTTTTCCTTTGTTGATGGACCTGTAACTGTTTGACTACTATCTACTAAAAATCTTTTTAGAGTTGATGTAAACTCTAACGCAGCTTCCAAAAGTGTTTTGGTGGTATCAACATTACCTTTGTAATAACCTTCTTTAGTTTTAGATTTAACAACACCAGCAACGTGAAAAATATAATCAGCATCTTTAAATGCTTTTCTTAATCCTTCTTTGGCTATTAATCCTGTTTTAAATAATTCAACTTTTTTACCTTCAAGCCATCTTAGATTGCTTGATTCTCTTACTATACATCTTACCGTTAATCCCTAGCTTAAAAGGTTATCAACAAGATGGCTTCCTACAAAGCCATTTGCTCCTGTAACTACTGCTATTTGTTTATCCTGCATATTGATGTTTATTTGTTTTTAAGTCTATTTAGTGATAAATTTTATTTGCAATTTAATAAAAAGTCGAATCACTTTTAGTTAATCCTTTCAAACTCAGGAGGAATTTTTGGATCTTTTTAAAAAATGTTATGAATTTACCAGAGCTGATGAGATCAAAGCCCTTGGTGTTTATCCGTACTTCAGACCTATTGAAGAAAATGAAGGACCAGTAGTTCAGATAGAAGGTAAAAGAGTAATAATGGCTGGCTCAAACAATTACCTGGGCTTGACCGGTCATCCGCATGTTAAAGAAGCAGCAATTAAAGCTGTTGAAAAATATGGAACGGGTTGTTCCGGTTCGCGTTATCTTACCGGCACACTGGATTTACATATTGAACTGGAAGCAAGACTGGCTAAGTTTTTTAATGTTGAATCAGTTTTACTTTTTAGTACCGGTTATCAGTCTGCTCAGGGCGTAATTCCAACATTAGTTCAAAGAAATGATTTTGTTATCTCAGACAAAGACAACCATGCCTGTATTGTTGCAGGAACTTTAATGGCAAAGGGTGCTTTAGGAGGTCTTGCCCGTTATAAACATAACGATATGGATGATCTTGAAAAAACAATTTCAAAGCTGCCTTCAGACTCAGGAAAATTAATTGTATCCGACGGAGTTTTTAGTACAGGCGGAGAAATTGTTCACCTGCCGCAGTTAATAGAGATTGCAAAAAAATACAACGCAAGAGTAATGATTGATGATGCACATTCAGTCGGTGTTATTGGTAAAGGCGGCAGAGGTACAGCAAGCGAGTTTAATCTTGAAAAAGAAGTTGATCTTACAATGGGCACTTTCAGTAAAACATTTGCTTCATTGGGTGGATTTGTAGCCGGAAGTGAAAGAGTAATTAATTATTTAAAACATTTTTCACCCGCTTTGATTTTCAGTGCTTCTCCAACTCCTGCATCTGTTGCCTCTGCATTAGCTGCATTGGATATTCTTGAAGCTGAACCGCATCGTGTTACTATGCTTATTGATAATGCAAATTATATGAGAAAGAATCTCAAAGAAAAGGGCTTTAATGTTATTGATGGAAGAACAGCTATAGTTCCGGTAATTATAGGAGATGATACACTTGCATTTCAGATGTGGCGAATGCTTTATGACAGAGGAGTATTTGTAAATGTATTTATTTCACCTGGTGTTCCTCCGGGGCGGCAGATGATGAGAACAAGCTATATGGCAACTCATAAAAAAGAACATCTTGATGAAATAATAAGTATTTTTGAAGTAACAGGTAAGGAATTAGGTCTTATCTAAGTTTAGTTAAACCAAATAAAAGCATACTCATAAACGGGTATGCTTTTTTTTATTAAGGGAAGTTTATGAAGGATATTGTAATCAAAAAAGTTGAATCAAACTCAGATTTAAATACTTTTATAAAGTGTCAATGGAGTTTTTATAAAAATGATCCGTACTGGGTTCCGCCGTTAATTATGGAAAGAAAAACTTTACTGAATAAAGAAAAAAATCCCTTCTTTCAGGATGCTTCTGCAGATTATTTTATCGCATACAGAGATAACCAAATCGTTGGAAGAATTGCAGCAATTAAAAATGATACTCATCTGAAACTTCATAATGATAATTCAGGTTTCTGGGGATTTTTTGAATCAATAAATGATCAGCAAGTTGCCAATGCACTTTTTGATATTGCAAAGAAATGGCTGAAAGAAAAAGGATTAACAAGAATGCTAGGTCCAGCTAATCCTTCAAGTAATGATGAATGGGGAATGCTTTTAGAAGGTTTTGAAGATACACCAAGATTATTAATGACTTATAATCCAAAATATTATCTTACATTATGTGAAAACTATGGAATGACAAAAGCTAAAGATCTTTATGCTTACAAATTAGAAAATCATAAAGTAATGGCTTCAGAAAAAATGAAAAGAGTTCAACAGCTTGCAAGAGATCGCTATAAGCTGAAGATAACACAATTAGATATGAAACATTTTCAAAAAGAATTGGAAAAAGTTAAGATCGTTTATAATAAAGCCTGGGCACCAAACTGGGGCTTTGTTCCAATGAC
>JAVEUY010000055.1:0-10410 GCA_034005315.1 Ignavibacteriaceae bacterium
GGGATGTTGCATTCTTCAAAAACACTTTCGTAATATCTTACCATTGCTGTCTCTCTGCGTAAAGCTTCATTTAAAGTTGCACAGGTGTTTTTGCAAGCATGTTGACATTTTATATCTAAATCAGCCATGGTTTCCTCAAATAATAATTAATAATTATGCTGATACCTGATCAGCCATTTTTGCTAATTCTCTTCCGCGTGATAATGCCTGTTCATTAACAGGAATCAGATTATGTCTTCTTTCAGGCAGAGCTTTCTTTAATCCCGCCACTATTGATTCATCTGTTAAGATAGGGCGCTTTTCCAAAAATGCACCAACCATAAACATATTTGCAACTTGTTTTGCACCAAGCTTTGCAGCTTCTTCATTACCGGAAATTGCTATGATATCAATATCAGTTCTTGCAGGCGGACGAACAGCAGTTGATTGTTCATAAATTAATAGTCCGCCGGGTTTTACTGCATTCTCAAATTTATCTATAGACGGCTGATTTAATAATATTGCAGTATCAAACTTTGTTACAATCGGTGAACTAATGCGGGCATCAGAAACAATCACTATACAGTTTGCAGTTCCGCCTCTCATTTCAGGACCGTATGAAGGCATCCAGCTAACTTCTTTATCTTCAATCATCCCTGAATAGGCAATTAGTCTTCCCATAGAAAGCACACCTTGTCCGCCAAAGCCGGCAAAAATTATTTCGTGTTCTTTTGTCATTTTTAAATTCCTTTTTTTATTCCAGTTTAATTTTTGGGGACTTTAAGATCACCAAGCGGATAATATGGAAACATTACATCTTCAAGATATTTTATTGTTTCGACAGGTGTCATCTTCCAACCGGAAGGACAGTTAGAAACAACCTCGATAAAACAAGTTCCTTTTTTCTGCTGCTGATATTCAAAAGATTTTGTAATTGCCTTTTTAAGTTTTCTTACAGCATTAGGATTGTGCGCTGATTGACGGGTAACATAATATGTTGCTGGCAACTGTGCAATCAACTCGGTGATCTTTAACGGATAACCTGCCATTGAAACATCTCTTCCATACGGTGAAGTTGAAGTAACCATTCCGGGCAAAGAAGTCGGAGCCATCTGACCGCCGGTCATTCCATAAATTCCGTTGTTAATGAAAACCACGAGTATATTTTCTCCGCGGTTTGCAGTGTGTATTGTTTCAGCAGTTCCGATAGCAGCTAAGTCGCCATCTCCCTGATAAGAAAAAACAAGTTTATCCGGATGCACTCTTTTTATTCCTGTTGCAACTGCGCCAGCTCTTCCATGAGCAGCTTCCTGCATATCAACATTCATATAATGATAAGCAAAAACTGAACAACCAACAGGAGCAACTCCGATAGTTTGTTCCTGGATACCAAGTTCAGCAACTACTTCCATCAGAACATTATGAACAACGCTATGTGAACATCCGGGACAATAGTGATAAGGAACATCAGTTAAAGTTTCAGGTCTGCGATAGACTTGTTCTACTTCTATTCCGTCTTCTAATATTAATTTTTCATTCATTTTAATTTCTCCTATTCATGAAGCACATTTAATTTTTCAGATATTGCTTCTACTTCGTTTAGAATATCTTCAGGTGTTGAAATCATTCCGCCCATTCTGCCTTTAAAATAAACAGGTGTTTTTCCTTCAACAGCAAGACGAACATCTTCAACCATTTGTCCTGCATTCATTTCTACATCAAGTATAAACTGCACTTTTTCCGAAAGTTCAGAAATGCGTTTATACGGAAATGGATAAAGAGTAATTGGTCTTAATAATCCGATCTTAATTCCTTTTGCTCTTCCAAGGTCCATCACCTTCTGGCATATACGCGCTGAAAGTCCGAATGCAACCAAAAGCACTTCAGCGTCATCGGTATTCAACTCTTCCCATCTTACTTCACTTTGCATTGCAGCATATTTATCCTGAAGCTCAAGATTAACTTTTTCCATTACTTCGGGTTGAATAAATAAGGAAGTAATAATATTTCTTTCACGGTCTTTTGTTTTACCGGTAGTAGCCCAGGGTTTAGCAACTTTTGGAAGACTATTGTCTTTTGGTAATACAACTTTTTCCATCATCTGTCCAAGTGCGCCATCGGCAAGAATCATTGCAGGGTTGCGGTATTTTTCTGCCAATTGAAATGCATCAAAAACAAAGTCAGCTAACTCCTGTACAGAAGACGGAGCTAAAACAATAAGATGATAATCACCATGACCACCTCCCTTTGTGGCCTGAAAATAATCACTCTGTGAAGGCTGTATAGTTCCTAAACCCGGACCGCCACGAACAACATTTACAACTAAACAAGGAAGCTGAGCAGAAGCAATATAAGATATTCCTTCCTGCATCAAACTGATTCCCGGCGATGAAGAGGATGTCATAACTCTTGCACCTGCGCCGGCTGCACCATAAACCATATTGATTGATGCAACTTCACTTTCTGCCTGAAGCACTACAGTTTTTTTATCTTTTCTTTTCGGCACTTCGAGCATAAGATATTCAATAACTTCTGACTGAGGAGTTATTGGATATCCGAAATAAGCATCAATGTTTGCCCGGATAGCTGCTTCGGCAAGTGCTTCGTTTCCTTTCATCAAACGAGGTTCTTCTTTTCTGATTTCTTTTTCCATTTTTAAAAACCTTTTTTTAATTAATTAAACTTTAGCCTGAGCTTTTTTAACAGGCTTTGGTTCGCGATAAACAGTTAAAGCTGCTTCGGGACAAACTAATGCACAGTTTACACAACCGGTGCAGGCACTGCTTATTAGTTCTACATAGCGATAACCTTTTTCATTAAAATTTACAGACAATGCAATCACATCCTGCGGGCAGGCAATTATACAAAGCTCGCATCCTTTGCAAATTTTAGTATCTACTTTTATTGTTCCTCTTATCATAAAAAACTCTGAAGCTTTTGTTGGAATATGTAATTTGAAGCAAAATCTCAATCTTAGTGCCATCAGGATATCCAAGATAATCCACATAAATGCAATTTTTAGAAGGGTATTATCAGATTTAGGAAGTCTGAAAGAAATGTGATTCCTATTTCTGAGAAGGTATTGATAATTAGCAATTATTGAATGGCTGCTTAGTCGGAGTAACTTATTGGTAAAGATCATAATAAATCATAAGGATCAGTGTGCTATTGGTTTCCAATTATTGTAAAGTGGAAATACATTTGACATTATAGCAATTGGGCAATTTAACGCTACGCTTTTTAGATTACTGAAAATTAAATAAATGTTTATTTTACAAAGGTTACTTTATTTAATAATTCGGCAGTCAATAATTAAAAAGAAAGATTATGAAAATTTTAAAAGATTATCTCGGACTTTATACTGATATGTATCAGCTATCTATGATGGAAGCTTACTTCAAAGAAGAGAAACATAACTGCAAAGCATCGTTTGATTATTTTTTCAGAAAGATCCCTTATGAAGGCGGATTTGTTGTATTCAGCGGGTTATCGGAACTGCTTGAGAATTTACAAGAGCTAAAGTTTAGTAAAGATGATATTGATTATCTCAACAGGAAAAAATTTGATAGTAATTTTTTAAACTATCTTGAAAATTTTTCTTTTACAGGAAATATTTATTCAGTTGAAGAAGGAACAATTATTTTTCCGAATGAGCCGGTTGTAACAGCAGAAGGAAATCTTGCCGAAATTCAACTTCTGGAAACTTATTTACTTAACACTTTGAACTTTAATTCACTAATTTCAACAAAGGCTGCGAGGATAAGAATAATTGCACAAGATAGAATTCTTAGTGATTTTGGTTTAAGACGTGCACAGGGATTTGGCGGCTTGCAGGCAAGCAGAGCTGCTGTTATCGGCGGTTTCGATTCTACATCTAATGTTCTTGCTGCAAAATTGTTTGATCTTATTCCAGTCGGAACAATGGCTCATTCTTTTATTCAAAGCTATGATGATGAATTAACTGCTTTCAGAAAATATGCTGAATCATATCCCGATAATACTTTGCTGCTGATTGATACTTACAACACTTTGGAATCTGGTCTGCCAAATGCAATTACTGTTGCAAAGGAACTTGAAAAGTCCGGTCATAAATTAAAAGGAATCAGGTTAGACAGCGGAGACCTTGCTTATCTTTCAAAGGCAGCAAGAAAAAAACTTGATGAAGAAGGATTGAGTTATGTTAAAATTATAGTCTCAAATCAATTAGATGAACGTGTAATAAAAAGTCTTTTTGAACAGCAGGCACCAATTGATATTTTCGGTGTGGGAACAAATCTGGTTACAGGCAATCCTGATTCTGCACTGGATGGAGTTTTTAAACTTTCTATGTGCGATGATAAACCAAGATTAAAAATATCAGAGAATATTAAAAAAGTTACTTTACCCGGAATGAAAAAGATTATCAGATACATCGATGATAAAGGTTTTATACAAGCTGATGCTATTGCATTAAAAGATGAAGATAAGATCAATAAAATGTTTCATCCGTTTGATAAAGAAAAATCCAAAAGCCTGATTGATTTAAGTGAAAACAATCTTACTCAGCTTGTTGTTGAAGAAGGAGATATTAAAATCAAAATAGAAAGTGCGGAATTAATAAGAGAAAAAGTAAAAGAAAACTTATCGAAGCTTCCTGCAGAATATAAGCGATTTGAGTTCCCGCATATTTATAAAGTCGGTATAAGTGAAAAGCTTATGAAATTAAGAGAAGATTTAAAAACAAATTTTTCAAATAATAATAAGATTTAAAATGAAAGCATTAATAATTATTGATATTCAAAATGACTTTTTACCAGGCGGTGCTTTAGCTGTAAATAAAGGCGATGAAGTTATTCCCGTTATAAACAAACTTCAGCAAACAGATTTTTTTGATTTGGTTGCAGCCACACAGGACTGGCATCCGCAAAATCACGGAAGTTTTGCTTCTAATCATCCAGGCAAAAAACAGTTTGATAAAACTATGTTAGGCGGTTTAGAACAAATTCTATGGGCTGATCATTGCGTTCAGGAAACAAGTGGTGCTGAGTTTTCAGATAAACTTGATACTAAAAAAATTGAAGCAATTTTCAGAAAAGGTATGGATCCGAATATTGATTCTTACAGCGGGTTTTTTGATAACGGTAAAAGAAAAGATACCGGACTTGCAGCATATCTTAAAGGAAGAAATATTGATGAAGTTTATCTTGCAGGATTAGCAGGTGATTTTTGTGTTTATTACTCAGCATTAGATTCTGCTGATTATGGATTTAAAACATATTTTATTGAAGATGCAACCAGATCAATTGATGAAAATAATTTTGAAAATGTTGTTAAGAAAAATCTATCAGATAAAAATGTTTTAATAATCAATAGCACTGATATTATCAGCAACTAACTTTATTTTTCTCAGTGCTATGATTAAAAAAATCTATCTCATAGAAAACTATTGAAGTCTAAAGTTCAGTTGAATGCTCTAATTCATCAATTATTTTTTCAGCTTTTAAAAATTCAGAACAGGGAACCATAAGTTTAATTTCATTTATTAATTGTCCTCTTGAATCACCGCTTGCTCTGAATAAGGAATAATCCACACCGCCGATTGACAATGGTGAAGTTTTTCTTTCATAAATAAACGGATGAAGGCTGTTTTCTTCCAGTATTGATTTATAATAATTAACCTGCTGTTCATCTGAAGAACCGAACACGCGCGCCATACCCTCATAAATTTCATAATCAGAATGCTGATCGCATAAAAAAACACTATTCACACGCAGACCGCACATTTTACAATAAGCCTGATGACAAATTACACATATACCCCTTGCTTCTTCATCAGGATGATTAAAACATGATACATCATCAATAAGAAGAGTTCCGCATTTTAAACAAAACTCTGTTTCTTTAGCTATTTGTGCACCACAATAATCACACAAAATATTTTCTGACATAAATCCTCCGTGATACTGATGTGTTAATTCCGGATTTAGTAATTGCTTTTTACTTGTGCTGAAGAATAAAAATCCGGGACTGAATTAATTACTTTAATAAAAATTATGATAAAGAAGTTCTACTCAACAGATAAACCTCCGCTATAAACTCCGATCATTCTTGAGTAGAGCGATTCAGGATGTGGTTTTATAACTGTCCGCATTTTTTCTTTCTGTAGATTGGGTAATGCAGAAAACCGGAATACTTTTTTTGCGGAAGTCATTTTAAGCTGCCTTTAAATAATTTGACACTTTAAACTTAGCAAAGTTACAATTAAATTTATTAAAAGACCTCAGCAAAGAAATTATATAACTCAGCCAGGTATTGTCAGTAATTTTTTTAAAGTTCGTTAATCTGAAAAAAGTAACTAAAGTTGTTACTTAATAAAGGGCAATACAATCTTTACACAGGTTCCCGGATATTTACTTGTAGAGAGATGCGACGGACTTTGAACATCAATGGTACCGTTGTGTCTTTCTACAATTTGTTTTACTACTGATAATCCTAAACCGGAACCTTCCGCACCAACCTGTTTTATATTGCTTGCACGGAAAAAATCTGTAAATATTTTTTGTAAATCTTCTTCCGGAATTCCGATCCCGTTATCGCAAACTTTAATTATCAGGTTCGCATCATCTTCTTCAACATTGATTTCCACAATGCCATCCATATTATTGTACTTAATTGCATTGCTTATAATGTTTGATAATGCAATCTGAAGAAGGAACGGATCACCCTCTATTTTATGTTTGTCTTTACGCTTATTATTTAAAATCATTTTAACACCTTTTGCATCTGCATTAACTTTTGCAACTTTAATTGCACGTGCCAGTATAGATGCAATATCAACTTCCTCCTTATTGAAAGAATCTTCTAATCTTAACTTTGATATCTTTAATACATTATTTATCAGTTCAATTGCTTCTTCAGATCTTTTTCTGGCTCTCACAAGTTTCTCTTCAACAACTTCATCTAAAGGACCCAGAAATTTCTGAAGAACAAGATCAAGATATGAATGAACTGCAGCAAGCGGAGTTTTAATTTCGTGTACTATGCCGGAAATATATTTCTGTTTTTCTTTTTCCGCAGTATTTATTTTATCAATTGATTCAAGTAACTGCTGTTCTCGAACGTACAACTGATTTGCCATTCTGTTAGCTATCAGTACAATTAAAAAAATCAGAAACTCAAAACTTGCATTTATTGCCAGCACAAAATTAAACTGCTGATGAAGCGGATGAGATAAAAATCCTGCAATATGATAATGCGGTATAACATTATAATACTCACCGACTGTTATTCCCCAAAACACAAGCACAATTATTACTGCAAAACTATAAATAACAAATCCCGGTAATATCAAACTGCCGACAATCATGTGTATAACAAAAAATAACAGGAGAGGGGATTCCACACTTCCTGTAAAATATACAACCAGCATCAGTGCTAATAAATCAGATATCATTTGAAGCACAGAAAGGTGGAGCGGATTAAATTTATCTGCGTCGTGTTTAAGGAATTGTCTTAAATAATGAAAGATAAGATTGTAAACCAGAATTGAAAATGTAATAATTAACAAAGCAGTTTGCTGCGTTTCCTCAAGCTTAATACCTAAAAAATATTTTGGAAAGACGATAAAGAAGAGCAGCATAGCAACAGCAACATAGCGCAGCTTAATAAACCAAAGATTTCTTCTGCGTATTGTTAACCAGAATTCTTCGTAGTGTTTTGCCCAGGACGGAACAAGATTAAACATTACATTCTCTTTTTAATCTATGCAAAAATAAAAAAGGCAGATGCTAATTACGAGCATCTGCCATTGTAAACAAAAAGGAGTTATGCTATATATTTTCCTCTTTTAATATAATTTGTGTGAAGAAGTTTGTGTGAAATATGCCCGCAAGGTCCGTCAGTTAAAAAGGCATCATAAATTTCTGCTACGTATCTGTTTTCGTGAGACTTACGCACTGGCAGCGAATTATCTTCATCATAGATTGCTTTAGCGCGCATTTTTCTAATCTCTTCATCAGTAGGAATCGGCTGTCCGCCGCCTCCTAAACAACCGCCCGGGCAAGCCATAAATTCAATGAAATGACATTCGCTGAATTTACCACCGGCTTTAATATCATCCATTATTTTTTTTGCATTTGCAGTACCATGTGCAACAGCAATTTTTAATGTTGCACCCTTCAGCCAGTTCCAGTCAGGTACTAAATGCTGCAATAATTTTGGAACAGGACCGACTTCAGTTATCGGTATTTCAGCATATTTTATTCCTTCAAATCCCCGAACAGGAGTTATGTCTGCATTTGCAAATACATCTTCAACTTTCTTACCTGTAACAAATTCAATTACTGAGCGGAGAGCAGCTTCCATAACACCGCCTGTTGCACCAAAAATTAAACCTGCTCCGGAAGCATCACCGAACGGATCATCAAAATTTGATTTAGACATTTCAGGTAAATATATCCCTGCTTCCTGAATCATCTGTCCAAGCTCGCGTGTTGTTAATCCGAAATCAACATCTTTGTAACCTGAGTCCGCCATTTCCGGGCGGTTACATTCAAACTTTTTAGCAGCACAAGGCATTAACGCTACTGATACAATATCTTTCGGATCGATTCCTTTTTTCTGTGCATAAAAAGTTTTAATCAATGCGCCGAACATTTGCTGCGGCGATTTTGCAGAACTTAAATTATCAATGTATTCAGGATAAAAATGTTCAAGATATTTTACCCATCCCGGTGAACAGGATGTAAACTGCGGAAGAGCAACCTGTTCTTTATTAACCAGGGCTTTGTATAGTCTTAATATTAATTCCGTACCTTCTTCAATGATTGTTAAATCTGCAGTAAAGTTTGTATCAAACACAACATCAAAACCGATTCTGCGCAAAGCTGTGTTAAGTTCACCGGTAAATGATTTGCCGGGTTCAAGACCAAACACTTCTCCGATAGCAGCACGCGGTGATGGAGCAGTTTGAATAACAACATGTTTTGTCGGATCATCAATCGCATTCCAGATAACATCAGATGGATCATTTGCTCTTAATGCACCGGTTGGACAGCGGTTTATACATTGACCGCAATTAATACAAATAACATCAGCTAATGGTTTTTCTAAAAAAGTGCCAATGTGTGTTTTATCGCCTCGTCCTATTGCTTCAAGCACTCCGACTTCCTGTAAATCGATACAGGTTCTTACACATCTTCTGCAGTTAACGCATTTGTTCATATCGCGGATAACAGAATATGATGAAAGATCCATTTCGTAAACAGGTTCCTGAACATGACCGAAAGTGTATGAATCAACTCCGTATTCTTTTGCGAGAGTCTGAAGTTCGCAGTTATTATTTCTTACACATGAATAACATTCACCGTAATGTTCGCTAAGTAAAAGATCTATTATATGTCTTCTTGCTTTACGTACCATCGGGCTTGATGTTTTAATTTTAATCGGAGCAGTTATAGGAAATGAACAGGCTGTCTGAAGCGTTCTCATTCCTTCAACTTCTACCACGCATATTCTGCAATTACCTGCTATGCACAGATCTGGATGATGGCATAATGTCGGAACGTGAATCTGATTTTCTTTACAGGCATCAAGGATTGTCTGTCCGAATAATACCTGCACTTTCTTTTCATTAATCTCAACAGTTACTTTACTTCCGATTCCATCTTCCAAAGCTGGCTTTTCAACTATAAGCGGCTGCTGAGCTTTTGGTGCTCTTAATTTTTCTTTCATCACTTACCTGCCTTTCCGTTATATCCGTTATTTCCTTTTGTGTGAAAGATTTCATCTTTGAAATTTTCTAATATTGATATAAAAGAATTAGGACTTGACTGACCTAATCCGCATTTGGAAGCAACTTGCATAGTTTTACCAAGTTCCTTAAGTGTATTGATATATTTAAATGTAAACTCACCCCGTTCAATCATTTCAACTCCTTCAAGAAGTTTTATATTTCCGATTCTGCAGGGGGTACACTGTCCGCATGATTCTTCAACAAAGAACTCCATAAAGTTTTTAAGCACATGAAGCATGTCTCTTGATTCATTAAATATTATTACTGATCCTCCGGTAGGGATATCTTCATAACCAAGTCTGCGGTCAAATTGTGTTTTAGGAATGCAGATACCTGATGCACCACCAACCTGGACAGCTTTTGTATTTCTGGCGCCGACAATTTCAAGTAATTCAATTATTGAAGTTCCCCAGGGAAGTTCATAAACACCGGGTCTTTCACAATCACCTGATACCGAAAATAATTTTGAGCCGGTTGATTTACCTGTTCCGAATTTCTTAAACCAGTTTCCTCCTTTTGTAATGATATGAGGTACTGCAGCAAGAGTTTCAACATTATTTACAGAAGTCGGATAGCCCATATAACCTGTATTAACAGGGAAGGGCGGTCTGTTGCGCGGTTCACCTCTGTGTCCTTCAAGTGATTCTATAAGTGCTGTT